>JBDSGI010000434.1:0-4709 GCA_039919035.1 Opitutaceae bacterium | reverse complement strand
GTCGGAAATGCGCCAAACGCCACGAGGCGCGCGGCCTGCATCGGCAGACTAGGCTCTTCGGCCTTGGTGCGAAAGGCCTCGGGCGTCATGCCGTTGTAGGTTGGCCACATCGAGTTTGTCGGAATCTTGAAGGGCTGGATGAAATAGGTCCGGATACCCAAGATCACGAGCGCGGCGACGAGGAAGAACTCAACGTTTTCAACCAAGGCCGATTTCGGGTAGTGCGCCCCACCCGTGCGGCGCAGCACTTCCTCGACCCGCTCGATGCCGAGCTTAAGTTTCTCTGCGCCCGCTTTGTCCTTCAACAAGACGGTCAACTCCGCGGTCCGGGCCTGGAGTTCCGTCACGACCACCGGTGGCAGAATATCGCGCCGGTAGTGAAACACCTTGGTGGCGAGTTCGAGCCAATTGGCCGCGTTCTCGCGCATCTTTTTTTCCTGCGAGCTGAACAATCCGAACATCGTGATGAATGGGTTCTGGCGCCGGCGCGGCGGTCAGTTGTTTTGGAGCACCTTGATAAAGGCGTCTGGTGGGATGGACACCTTGCCGATTTGTTTCATCTTCTTTTTTCCTTCCTTCTGCTTGTCGAGGAGCTTGCGCTTGCGGCTGATGTCGCCGCCATAGCACTTTGAGGTCACGTCTTTCCGCATCTCCTTCACGTTGGCGCGAGAGATGATCTTGCCGCCGATGGCGGCTTGAATCGCGACCTTGAACATTTGCGGAGGAATAATGTCGGCGAGCTTTTCGCAGAGCTGGCGGCCGCGGGTGTCGGCCTTGTCGCGGTGCACGATGCAGGAAAACGCATCGACGGGATCGCCGTTGATCAGGATGTCCATCTTGACGAGATCGGCCGCGGCGTAATCGCCCAACTCGTAGTCCATCGAGCCGTAGCCGTGCGTGACGCTCTTCAGGCGGTCGTTGAAATCGACGAGGATTTCGTTGAGCGGCAGGATGCAGTGCAGCATCACGCGATTCGAATCGAGCGAGTCGGTGCGCTCATTGATGCCGCGCTTTTCCATGATGATGGAGAGGATGTCGCCCATCGAATCGTTGGGGATGATGATCGACGCCCGGATCGTGGGCTCGCGGATCTCGAGGATCGTGCCGGGGTCCGGCATGTTGACGGGATTGTCCACGTCCATCTCCGCGCCGCCGTGTTTCACGACATGGTAGATGACGCTCGGATAGGTGGAAATGATCTCAACGTCGTGCTCCCGGCGAATGCGCTCTTGGATGATCTCCATGTGGAGCAGGCCGAGAAAACCGCAGCGGAAACCGAAGCCGAGCGCGAGCGAGCTTTCCGAGGAATAGACAAACGCCGCGTCATTGAGCCTGAGGCGGCCGAGCGCGGCCTTCAGCTTTTCGTAGTCGTCGCTCTCGAGGGGATAGAGGCCGCAGAAGACGAGCGGGCGCACTTCCTTGTAGCCGGGCAGCATCTCCGTGGAGGGCCGTGCGGCGAGCGTGATGGTGTCGCCGGTCTTGACGTCGGCGGTGTTCTTGATGCTCGAAACGATGTAGCCGACGTCGCCGGTGCCGAGCGACGCGATCTTCTCCATCTTCGGCATGAACACGCCGACCTCCTTCACCTCCGCCTTTTGGCCGGTGCTCATCAGCATCATCATGTCACCCGCCTTAATAGTGCCGGAAAACACCCGCACATAGGCGATGCAGCCGCGGTAAGAATCGTAGAGCGAATCGAACACCAAGGCGCGCAGATGCGGATGAGTCGCCCAGCGCGGCGGCGGCACCCGCGTCACCACGGCCTCGAGAATATCCACGATGCCAATGCCCGACTTGCCGCTCGCGAGGATCGCCTCTTCGGCGGGGATCGTCAGGATGTCTTCGAGCTGGCGGGTGCAGAGTTCGAGGTTTGCGCTCGGCAGGTCGATTTTGTTGATGACCGGAATAATTTTGAGATTCTGGCCGACGGCGAGATGGGCGTTGGCCACGGTTTGCGCCTCCACGCCTTGTGCCGCGTCGATGAGCAACACCGCACCTTCGCACGCCGCGAGACTCCGCGAGACTTCGTAGGAGAAATCCACGTGGCCCGGCGTGTCCATCAGGTTGAGCTTGTAGTCGTGTCCGTCCTTCGCGCGATAGGTCATCGTGACCGGATGCGACTTGATCGTGATGCCGCGCTCCTTCTCGAGGTCCATCGAGTCGAGGTGCTGGGCGGTCATCACGCGCATCGCGACCGTGTTCGTGTGTTCCAGGAGGCGGTCGGAGAGCGTGGTCTTGCCGTGGTCGACGTGCGCGATGATGCAGAAATTGCGGGTGTATTTGGCAGGCATGGTTCAGGCGGCGGCCAAATCGGCGAATTCAGAAAAGCTTCTCACGTTCCAGGCTTTGTCGGTCCGACGCGCCAACCCGGCGAGCACCCCACCCGGCCCCAATTCCCAAAACCCAGACGCACTCGCCGCCGCGGCCCGCATGCACTCTTCCCAGCGCACCGCTGATACCACTTGGCGGACCAACGCAGTCTTGATCGCGGACGGATCGCTCACGGCCTGGCCCGTCGTGTTCGTGAAGACCGTGAGCTTCGGCGCAGCGAACGGAATCGGGCCGAGAAAAGCGGCGAATGCCTCGCGGGCGGGCTCCATCAGGCGCGAGTGATAGGCGCCCGCGACGTTGAGCGGCATCACCTTCTTCATGCCCATTTCCTTGGCACCTGCCACGGCCGCGGCGACTTTGGACTTCTCGCCGGAGACGATGATCTGCCCCGGGGCATTGAAATTCGCGGCCTCGATGTCGAACTGGCGGCAGAGGTCCTCCACCCTCCCCCGCTCTTCACCGATGATCGCGGCCATGCCGCCGCTCGTCTGCTCACACGCCTGCTGCATGAGCCGACCGCGCTCCGCGACAATTCGAAGTCCGGTCGCAAAATCAAAAACACCGGCGGCGCAATACGCCGTCGCCTCGCCCAAGCTTAAACCGAGAGCAAGGTGCGGCTCACCGGCGGGCATTTTTCCCTGCTCGCGCAATGCGGCCAGCAACGCCAGCCCATGCACGAAAAGCGCCGGCTGGCAGACCTTGGTCGGCGTCAGCTCCGCCTCGGGGCCTTCGAAGCTCAACTTCTTCAAATCCCAGCCCAACACGGCGGTTGCCTCGTCATACAGCGCGCGCACCGCCGCCGATTGTTCGTGGAGCGAACGCCCCATGCCGACCTTTTGGGCTCCCTGTCCTGCAAATAAAAGTGCCAACGCCATGATGGAAACCCGCGACACAACAGATCGCAGCCGGCGAATCCAAGCCCTAAAACCGCTTCAGTTGTTTGAAATACTTTTCGTCGTCCGACACCGATGGTAGATCGGGTGCCTTCGCTGGCGCGGCAGCCTTCACGGACGGTTTAACTGAACCGCTGGAAAGGGCGGAGGGGGCTGGCGAAATCGATGATGGGATCGGAACTATCGACGGTTGAATCGGGGCGATAGCCGGAACCGTGAGCGTCTGCATATAGGGATTATTATGAGGCGAAGAAGGTGGCGCCGGACTTTTCGGGCCCGAGGCACTCCCAACCATTCCGATCACCGTTGAAAGATCCGAACTCCGACCCGTGCCGCCGGATGCCAAGGAATCCAGCCCGCGGTTTGGGGCACTCAAGTTTGATTCGCCCGCTGGCACCGGTTTCAGCAGCGCATAGTCCTGCGGGGTCATCCAGCCGCCAAGAAATTGGGCCAAAGGATTTGGCGCGACGTTCTGGCCGAAGCGCAGTTTGGCATCGGAAGGTTCTGTGCTCGTAACCGACTTATCCGCATCAGGGCGTGGCGCGGAGTCCTTTCCCGAGAGGCGCTGAGTCGCGTCAGTCAGTTCGACTTCGCCTTTGAGCGTTTGATTCTCATCGATGCTCGCTGCCGGAGGCTTCATCGCGTCGAGCAGCCAGTTTGCAGACTTGGTTTCACGCCCGGAGTTTTTTCCCGTAGCGCGGCGCGTCGGAGTGTAAAGAGGTTCCGCACCCTGCCAATCGGGCAGTGCCGCGCCGGAAATTCCCGGCGCGAATTGGCGCGCCGCGGCCGCCGGAGCCTTGGCCGCGTCGAGGTCTTTTCGGAGTTTTTCCAATCCGCTCGGCGCGGCCGTTTCCGCCGCGGCCAAATCCCAACCAACCAAGCAAGCGTGAGCCGCTAGAAAAGTCGCCAAGCTCCGGGCAGTCGTCCGCGAGATCACGTTTTGATGAAGATACCTTTCAGGTTCATTTCCAGCTGCTGCGGATTCGGGGAGAACTTCAATCCGTCCGACTTGCTGATCTTGCCGGCCTTGATCAGGCGATAGATATCCTTGTTGAAGGAAAATGTTGCGGAGTCCGCGTTGCTCTCGAGGAGGCCCTGGATACGCTCGTTCTGGCCTTCGAGAATTAGGTTTCGCACCGTGGCGTCGGCGTGGAGAATCTCATTCGCCGGAACGCGGCCGTGGCCGTCGATGGTCGGGATGAGTTTTTGGCAAACGAAGCCACGCAGCGAACCGGCGATGGCCCGGCGCGCCTGCACGACTTCGTCGGCGGGGAAAAACTCAAACAACCGCGTCAGTGACTGCGCGACCGTCGCGGCGTGCATCGTGGAGAAAACCAAGTGACCGGTCTCGGCCGCGCTGATCGCGGTTTCGAAGGTTTCGCGGTCGCGCATTTCACCGATGAGGATGATGTCGGGGTTTTGGCGCAGCACCGACTTGATCGCCAGAGAGAAGCTCGGCACATCGAGCCCGATCTCGCGTTGCTG
>JBDSGI010000433.1:0-2679 GCA_039919035.1 Opitutaceae bacterium | reverse complement strand
GATTCGGCGTCGTGGGCGGAGCCACAAAAGCGAGCAGGGTTTGAATCCCTCCGTCGTTCATTCAGTTTCGGGACTGACAATTCCCGGCGGGCGCGTCAACGCCGCGTTCCGTTTTGTGGCGGCTTGGGTCACGCCACTCATTTCCAAATCACATCCCGGTCGACTTGGTTGAGGGCGGTTCGGCCGGTGAGCGCCATCGCCATCTCGAATTCACGCCGGAGGATGTTCACGACGCGCGCCACGCCGTCCGCGCCGCCCACCGCCAGCCCGTAGAGGCAGGGCCGCCCGATCAGCACGGCCGAGGCGCCCAGCGCCAGTGCTTTCAGCACATCGGTGCCGCGCCGGATGCCGCCGTCCACCAGCACGGGCATACGGCCACCGACGCGCGCCGCAACCTCCGGTAGCGCGTCGATGGTGGGGGGCAGTGTGTCGAGATTTCGTCCGCCATGATTGGAAACGATGATGCCGGCCGCTCCGACATCGACGGCGCGCGCGGCGTCATCGGCGGTCATCACGCCCTTCAGCACGACCGGGAGATTCGTGATCGAGCGGAGCCACTCGATCTCCTTCCAGGTCAGCTTTGGATCGAGCAGCGCGCTGTAAATCGTGTCCTCCGTGGCGCGGTGGCTGCCGGTGGCGGTCTTCAACCCCCGGAGGTTGGCGCGCTCGAAGCCGGGCGGCAGGGCGAAAGGCGTGCGCACCTCCCGGTAGCGTGCGCCGAGCACCGGCGAATCCACCGTGATCACGAGCACCTCGTAGCGCGCGGCCTCGGCCCGGCGCACGAGCTCGCGCGTAAACTCCCGGTCGCGCTGCACGTAGAGTTGAAACCACTTCGGGCCCGGCGCCGCGCTCGCGACCTCCTCCATCGTCATCGTCGCCGAGGTGCTCACCACCAGCACCGCACCCGAGGCGGCGGCGCCGCGCGCCGTTGCCGCCTCACCGTCGGGATGGGCGAGTTTATGATAGGCGGTGGGCGCGATCAGGATCGGAAACGCCAGCTCGCGACCCAGCAGCATCACCCGCGTGTCGAGGTGCGACACGTCGACGAGAATTCGCGGGCGCAGTCGCAGCCGCGTGTAGGCCTCATGGTTCCACCGCAGCGACAGCTCGTCCGCCGCACCTCCGCTGATGTAGTTCCATCCGATGGCGGACAGGTGGGCCGGCGCGAGTTTCTCGTAGTCGAAAATATCCGCCGGCACCTCTGCTGCGGTCCCGGTCGCCCCGCCGGAATCCGGCGCGGCGCCCGGTGTGCCATCGGCCGCCAGCACCGAACCGCCGGCCAGCAGCCCGGTGTTGCGCAGCAAATCGCGTCGCGTGATCGCCATGATGGGGTTCGGGGATGCGGCGGCTTCGCGCCGCCGTCACCAAGGTCGTGCCGCAACGCCCGCGGCGGCGCCAGAATTATCTTTGCCGGTCGCGCCGCGCCCGCCGCGCATGCCAGAGCGTCGCGACCTCGCCCGTGTGCTCCGGCACCAGCAGCACGATGGCCATCTCCTCGAGGCCCGCGACGACAAGCAGCCCAATCGCCGCGTGAAAGGGCGCCGCCGTTCCTTCCGCCAGCAGGGGAATGAGCGAAAGCGCACACGCCACCACGCCGACCTTCGCGCACCAGGTGTGATAGCAGGGCGCCCGGCCGAGCCGCACAAAGCCCAAAACCACCACGCCAAAAAACGCGCTGAGCCCCACGGCGATCCACGGCAGCTCGCGATGGGTGATGTCCGGCCAGAGCAACCCGATCCCCGCAAGTCCGGTGATCATCGTCAGGTAGTCGGCGGCGCTGTCGAGTTTTCGGCCCAGTTCCGTGTGGGCGTTGAGCCGACGTGCGAGGAAGCCATCGAGCGCGTCGGTGGAAAGCGCCAGCGCGAGCAGCGCCACAAACCACGGCCGCGCTCCCGCGATCGCCACGGTCAGCAGCGCCGGCATCAGCGCGATGCGCAGGCCGCTGAGCAGGTTGGGCCAGAGCTTGGGATTGAGCGAGGGCACGGGTGAGGTTGCTGCAAGCGGGGCGCGGTCGCAAACCGCGCTACACCAGCGCGAGTTCCCAGCGAACCCGCTTCCCCGGCGACACCGTGAGCCACGCAAAACTCGGCGGCGCCCCGCGGTTGGGCCGCGTGATGCAGCCCGGATTCAGCCAGCGCACGCCCGCCGGATCGATTTCGTCACGCGGCACGTGGGTGTGACCGTGCAGCACAAACTCCGCGCCGACCGGCGCGCGGCCCGGCGGAATATGCCCCAGATGAAAGCGACGCCCCCCGCGCCCGAGATCGAGCGTGAGCGGCCACGGGTGCGCATCGCAGTTGCCCTGCACGACGCGCAGCGGCAGGCCGAGCTGCTCAAACTCCACGAGCGTCGCCGGATCGCAGACGTCCCCGAGATGCCAGATCTCGTCCGCCCCGCGCAACCGCTCCGGCAGGGTCGCGGGAAATCGGTCGTGCGTGTCGGAGATGACGGCGATGCGCATGGCGGAAAAGCTAAACCCGCGGCGCGCGGCTTGCACAGCGATTTTTCACGGACAGCTTGCGCCCGTCGTGCTTCGCAACCTCGCCATCGACTTCGATTCCTTCTTCGCCTCCGTCGAGCAGCAGGAGCGGCCCGAGCTGCGCGGCCGGCCCGTGGGCGTCGTGCCCGTGCTGGCTGAGACGACCGGCTGCATCGCGATCAGTATCGAGGCGAAAAAGC
>JBDSGI010000432.1:0-4073 GCA_039919035.1 Opitutaceae bacterium | reverse complement strand
CAAAGCGCGCGCAGACATCCGGCGGAATCCTGGCCGCCGCGCCGCACACGGCCGTCCGTGCCTCGGTCATCTTCGGCAACGGCACCGGGTCGAAAAGATCCGCGGTCAGGGCCAGCAGGATGGCGATTTGTGCGGGCACCGACACCGGTGCGAAATCCGACTGCTTGAGACAAGCGCGGATGCGCCGGCCATGCTCGATGATTTTGCGCGTGTCGTCGTCGAGGCGCGCGCCGAAGCGGGCAAAGGTTTCGAGTTCCTCGAACTGCGCGTAAGCAAGCTTAAGGTCGCCCGCCACTGCGCGATAGGCGGCTCGTTGCGCCTTGCCGCCGACGCGCGAGACGGATTTTCCGACATCGACCGCCGGCAGCACCCCCAGTTCAAACAGCGACGGCGAGAGATAGATCTGGCCGTCGGTGATCGAGATCAGATTCGTCGGAATGTAAGCGGAGATATTTTGTGCCTCCGTCTCGATGATCGGCAGCGCCGTGAGTGAGCCGCCACCGCGCTCCTTGGACAACCGAGTGGATCGTTCGAGCATCCGCGAGTGGATATAGAAAATATCTCCGGGGAAGGCCTCG
Source organism: Opitutaceae bacterium (assembly GCA_039919035.1). GTDB lineage: Bacteria > Verrucomicrobiota > Verrucomicrobiia > Opitutales > Opitutaceae > ER46. The sequence goes on along the minus strand of JBDSGI010000432.1, from coordinate 3,495 downwards.
CGTCCCGGTGGCCGGCGAAGTAAGAGGGAAAGTTCGCGATAAGCCCGGGCATGTTGCGTGAGATCGTCGTAAACGATCAGGACATCCCGTCCCGCCTCCATGAAATGTTCGGCGATGCTGGTCGCGGCGTAGGGGGCGACATAGGCCACTCCGGGCGCGTCGCTGCCCTCGGCGACGACGACCACCGTGTAGTCCATGGCGCCTTTTTCTCGGAGACTGGCCACGACCTTTGCCACCGCCGAAGCGCGCTGGCCGATCGCGCAATAGACGCACACCATATTTCGGTCGCGCTGATTGAGGATCGTATCGAGGGCGATGGCGGTCTTGCCGGTCCGGCGATCGCCTAAAATCAATTCGCGCTGACCCCGGCCGATGGGAATGAGCGCGTCGACCACCGTGAGGCCAGTCTGGAGCGGCACGGTCACGGGCGCGCGATCCATGATCGCCGCGGCCGGACGCTCCACGGTCAAGCGGTGGTTCGAAGCAATCGGCCCGAGACCGTCAAGCGGCCGGCCTAACGGATCCAAGACTCGGCCAAGCAATTCGTCACCGACGCCGATGTCCATCACCCGGCCCGTGCGGTGGACTTCGGCGCCGGCCCGCAACTGCGCGTAGTCGCCCAAGAGCACGACGCCGATTTCGTCTTCGTCGAGATTGAACGCGATGCCGAAGACATCCCCGGGAAATTCGAGCAGTTCTTCGAAGCCCACGCTGGGCAGGCCGCTGACCCGAGCGATCCCGGTCGAGACATCGATGATCGTGCCGACCTCGTGCGGCGCGAAACTCGGAGTAAAGGAATCCCGCCCTTGATCAATTCCGGCGAACGTGCGGTCGAAGACTTCCTGCAACGATTCGGAAGGTGCGCTCATGAGACGACGGCCGCAGGCGTAGTCTTTTCAGTCTTTACCGTGGCGGTCGCTTCAGCCTCGGGTGTGGACGCGGCTGTCGGTTTGGACGCAGATGCTTCTTTCAGATTGGCTGGAGCCTTGTCGACCGCTTCGGGTTTCGGCGCAGCCGCGGGTGGAGTCTCGGGATCAGTTTTGGGTCTTGGGGTGGGTTTCGCTGGAGCCACGATATTTGGCTTAGGCTTCGCAGCGGGCTCGGGTGCAACATTCGCGTTCGGAACAGGCGCGGGCTTGGCTTCAGCGGCCGTTTCTGGTGTGGCCTCGGGTTTAGGCGCAGGTTTTGGGGCGGGCGGTTCCTGCTGTTTGATAATTTCGCCCACTCACTTTTCCAGCGCCGTCAGATATTCTCCAATGCTCCAGGCTACTTTTTGTCCGTTCGCGGTAAGCTCGATCCCGCCAATTAAGTCCGGCGAGGTTTCGAATCGCAAATGCGCGTCGGCCGAAAACGTTTCGTTGATGGCGTTTTGAAGCTTGGCCCGTTCCTCCGGCGGAAGATCGAATGCGCTGCGCACGACCGCCGCGTCCTGCGGTTTCGCCTTGAGCGCCGCGCCCAGCGTCTCCTTCGCTTTGCTATCCATCTCGCCCAGCCGACGAGTGAACACCGCTACCACGCGCTCTTCCAAACTCGCGGTGGCAAGATCGTTCAGCGTCTTGCGCGCGATCGAAAAAACTTCCTGCTGCGTGCGGCGAGCGATCGCTTGATTCAGGTTATGGGCGTCGGTGCGCAGCGCTTCCTGGCGCTTGGCACTCAAGGCGTCGGCGGCCTGGCGCGCGCGATCGAGCAAGCGCCCGCGTTCGGCCTTCGCCTCGTCGGTCGCCGTGGTCAGAAGTGCGGCGCGCTGCTGGTCGAACGCCTCGTTCTTTTTTTGAAAGTCGTCGCGGTCCTTGGCGGCCTCGCTTTTTCTTGTGGCCGCGTCCGCCAGTGCGGCGGCGATCTTTTTCTCGCGGCAGTCGATGGCGCTCAACACCGGCTGATAAAGAAAATGCTTCATCAGCCAGACCAAGATGAGGAAGTTGAGCGCCTGCGCCCCGACGGTGAACCAGTCGATGAGCACGGGATTATTTTCCCGCGGCCTGCGTCGCGGTGGCGATGACGTGGTTCCAAAAGGGGTTCGCGAAGATGAGGATCATCGAAACCACGAAGCAGTAGATCGCGGTGGACTCGATCATCGCGAGGCCGACGAAGAGTGTCCGGGTGATGGTGGCGGACGCGTCCGGTTGTTGGGCCAGCGCCGTGAGGGCCGAAGCCACGGACCGGCCTTCGCCGAGGGCCGGTGCGATACAGCCAATACTGGTCGCGAAACCGGCGGTGGCGATTGAGGCGATGGCGATCAGGGTCATGTTATCCATAAATATTTTTCTTGGTGGAGAGACGGTTGGTTCAGGCGATGTGAGCGGGCGCCGCCGTGGCGGCGGGCTTGGATACGCGTGTGGCAGCCGCGATATAGACCGCGGCGAGAATGCTGAAGATGTAGGCCTGCACCATGCCGGTCAGGAGGCCGAGCAAGGTCATAACGAGCGGAAAAACGAACGGCGTGATCGTGAGCAAAATCGCAATGATCATCGCCCCGCTCATCATGTTTCCGAAAAGACGCACCGCGAGCGCGAGCGTGCGCGACACTTCGCTGATGATATTAAACGGCAGCATGATGAAGGTCGGCTCCACGTAGGATTTGAGGTAGCCCCCGAGCCCCAGTTCTCCGATGCCGAACAGCGGCACGGCGACAAACACACACAGCGCCAGCGCCGCCGTCGTCGAAAGCGAGGCCGTCGGCGGCTCGTAACCGGGAATGACCGTGCCAAGCGCGGCGACCGCGACGAAGAGAAAGAGTGTGCCAAGAAAACTGAGATACTTCCGAGGATTCTTCAGCCCCACTTCCCCGATCTGGGTGGCGATAGCGGTGACGACGATCTCGAGCAGGTTCTGCCAGCGGGATCGTTGATGTTCCGTGGTGAGATTCCGGGTAATGAGTTTCGCCCCGACCGCCAGCACAAGCATCAGGCCCCACGTAAAAACGATCGTGGCGTTGAGCTTGATGAATCCGTGCTGCCAGAAAATCAGTTGATCGGGGCTAAGGCGCATAACTCGTCTCCTGGTTTGCATCGGCGGAAATTTTTCCCGTCGGTCGGGTCAGCCAGGTAATGGTAAATCGTGCGGCCAAGAACCCCGCCAGGCATGCGACCAACCGCGGCCACTCGCCGCCACCGACAAAATAGAATCCCAACAAGGCAATGCCCATGCGCAGAATAGCACTGCCGAGAAACCACGCGGCCGGGCGCGGCGACGAGACGCCTCGGCGGATCGTCCACCAGAGTCCGCCAAAGAAAATCGCGCCGAGCCCGAGGCCCGCCAGACCCGCGAAGAAAATTATCCATGACGTCGTCATGGTGACTCCCCGGGGTCGTCGCGCATCGCCTTGTCTTCCTTGGAGACCCAGAACCACGCGTTGGCACACCCGATCGCGAGACCGACGACGATCAGGGCCAGCGTCCAGGCATGCTTGCCCGGATGATGCTGGTCCAGCCAGACGCCGAGCGTGGCGCCGAGCAGCGTCGGGACGACGACTGACCAGCCGATCAACCCCATCAT
>JBDSGI010000431.1:0-7844 GCA_039919035.1 Opitutaceae bacterium | reverse complement strand
CCGCTCTTCGTCACGAGCAACTCAGGCAGATCGGTAAACGGGTTGGCCTTCGCCGGATCGTAGTTGGCAGAATTGGTGACCTCCGGTCCCGTGCGACCGCTCGGGCCGGGCCGGAGCTTCGTGATGCCGAGCTGCGTCAGCATATTCGCGTGGTCCTGCGCCGTGGTCCAGGCGCTAGTTGCTTCGCTCGCGGGAATCCCCTGACCATCGATCCGCGATGCGGCGAACGTGAGGATGAATATCGCAAAAACGCCGGCCAACTTCGGCCGGGAAAAAGAAGGGATGAAGTTCATGGGGTTGGCAGGGGGAAGCCGCCGTCAATTTCGAGGCGGACTGCGGTGTTGTCCACTTTGCAATTGGCAGCGCCAGCAGAGGCGGAGCAACGAAGCCTTCGGGGACAAATAAATCCGTTTCAGGGGGCCGGCCGACACCCTAGCCGCACGACGGTTCGCCCTCCGGAATCAAATTAGGCCCAATACCCGCGCTCAAAACTCCGCCGACAGCGTCAGCTTCCACGAGCGGGGCTCGCGGAGGTAGATGCGGCGGGGACCGGTGAAATCGGCGTTGTAGCGGGCGAGGCTATCGCGGTCGGAGTTGAAGATGTTGCGGCCGTTGAGCTGGACGCCGACCGGCACCTTGTGCCACGGCAGCCGGAAGCGGTAGCCGATGAAGGCATCGGTGAAGAGGGTCGCCTTGGTGAAGTAATCCTTGCCGGTGCCGCCGGCGCTCGCGGCGCGCGTGTCGGTCTGGCTGAAGGTGCCAGACTGGAAGCGCCCGGCGGCGCCGACGAAGAGGCCCTTGAGCCGGTCGCCCATGAAGCCGCTGCCGTCGAATTTATAGCGGGTGGTCAGCGTGGCCTTGTGCGGGATCGAGCCGAAGCCCTGCTCCTGCGCGACGGCGCGGCCGTCGAGCTCGTTGTTCTGAATCGTCGCGATGTTGCTCTCCACCGTCGCGAGCAGCGCGGCATTACCGGCGGCGAGGGTGCGCCACTCGGGGAACTTCACGGCGTAATACGCGTAGCCTTCGGCAAAGAAATTTTCGCGGTCGCGCGATGAGTGCGAGTAGTTGGCGCGGATCGTCCAGTTGCGCGTGGGATTGGCGATGAGTTCGAGCTCCACGCCTTTGCTGGCGGTGTCGATGGTCGCGGCGTTCCAATTGAAGGTGCCGGCGTCGTATTGCGCCGACGTGATGCGGCCCGCGTCGCGCAGGGCGGTGAGAATCAGCTTTACCTGCGAGCGCCCGAGCGCGGCGGCGTCGAGCACCGCGCCACTCGGCGACACGGCAGCATCGCCGACCTGGGCGGTCTCGAAATAGGTCACGCGCGCGAAGTAGCGGTCGTCGCCGAAGAGATCGAGCATCAGGCCGTATTCCCTGTTGGTGCCCTTCGGGGTGTCCGGAATCGCGCCCAGCGGCAGCAGGCTGCGGTTGAAACGCGGCGCGCCGACATTGGTGGAGTGGTTGTAAAGAAAGGAGAGGCGCTTGTTCAGATGGAAAACCCCGCCCGCCGTAACGGTTTTCGGATGGACGTCGTGACGGTCGAACACGGGCTCGGCCGCCAGCTCGTTGAGCACCTTTTGGCCGGAGACGATGCGCGGGTCGGCGGGGTTTGTGATGCGCGTGGCGGTATTGTCGAGATAGACGATGTTGTCCTTGCGGTAGCCGAAGGTCGTCGCGAGGCGGTTCTCGAACCACGCGCTTTGCAGCGCAAACATCCCGCTCTTCGTGTCCTTCACCGAGTCCTGCGCACCAGTGGTGATCAGGCGCGAGCTAAGTGTGAGCCCGTTCTGGGTAAACGGCGCGATCGGCGTGTAGAGGCCGGTGTGCGCGTAGGTCGAAAAATCGCCCTCGGTCACGTAACTGCGGCGATAGAGGAGATTCTGCGCGTTCGCCGGATCGTTTAGTCCCGCAGCGACACCGAGCGCGCCGGCGACGGGCCGGTTGTTTTGGTCCACGAGGATTTCACGGCGCGCCTGCGTGTGCGTGTCTTTCGAGGCGTTTTCGTAGAGGGCCGCCGCGCGATGGTTGCCCAGCCATTTCCCGAGCTTGAGCTCATAGGCGACGGTGATGCGTTTGATTTCGTTTTCGGTGAAGGTGCGGTCATCGAGTTGGTTCGTCTCGATGTAGAGCTGCTTGGCGCGGGGATTCACCATCGTGCCAGTGCCGTTCTGCGCCGGAATCGTGAGATTCGGATCGCCGAGGAAATCCATCGTGTTGCCGTTATAGACGAAGGAGCGCGCCCGCGCGTCGGTTTTGTTTTTCAGATAGGCACCCTGAACGCTCAGCGTGTCGGTGATCTTCTGATCGATCGTGATCTGATAGTTGTCGAACTTGCGCCAGAGCCTCGTGTCGGGTCCCGCCCAGTTGACACTGTAGGGGAAAATCGACGGCGGCAGCAGCGTGTCGGCGGTGCCGGGCGCGATGTTGGTGCGGTTTTCGTTCCGCATGTTCGAGACAAATCCGTCCTGCGTGTAATAGGTGAAGCGCTGGTTCGCGCCGAGGTTCGAGATGCCCAGCGCTGGGTTGGCCGCCGTCGCGTCGGTGACGGCACGCCCCGCCGCGATCCAGCTCGTGACCTGGTTGGTCGTATTCCATTTCAAGCCGACGCTATTTTTGGTCAGCCCGTCCTCGTAGTTCACCGAGATCGAGGTGTTTTTGAACGGCCGGTAGGTCACCGAGCCGGCAGCGCGCTTCGCGTCGTTGAACTCATACGTGCGCCAGCTCTTCGCGTTTTGATAGAGCCCGTTGAAACGCAACGCGAGGGTCCGCGGAATGAGCACGCGATTGAGATCCGTCTCGAAACGCTGGTAGGAGCCGGAACCAAAGATCGCCTTCCCCGACGATCTGCTCCGGGAAACGTTCGCCTTCTTCGAGGTCAGCGAAACGAGACCGCCCGCGTCGCCCGATCCGAAGAGGATGGAGTTGGCGCCGCTCGCGACTTCCGCGCGCTCGATGTTGTAGAGGTCCTGCGGCGCGGCGTTCTCGACGTAATCGGTGGACACGCCGCCGGGAATACCGCGGATGCGGAAGGGTTCGCCGCCCGCCGAACTGAAATCACGCGGATTGTTGAAGCCCGCGCCCTCGGAGTCGCCAGCGTTGAGTTCCGCATTGGCGGCGTAGGCCAGCATGTCAGTCACGCTCGTCGCCGCAATGTCGGACAGGAATTCCGGCGTAAACGGCGAGATCGATGCCGCTGTGTCCTTCAAGCTCGTCGCGAGGCGGCTGCCGGAGGTGGTGTTCATCGCCTGATAGCCGGTGTCATCCTCGGCGCGGACCTCGAAGACGGAAAGCGTGATGGCTTTCTCGTCGCCGGGCTTCACGGCCGGCGTGACCGGCACGACCGACTGCGCGAAGGCCGAGGCACTGAGCCATGCAACCAATAGAATCGCGGGCAGGGCCAGCGGGCGGGAGGAGGACGGAGCGGGAGATTTTTTCAGGTGGGTCATGGCAGGAGGGGGTTTAAGGCCGTCGCGAGATCCGCCCGCGACGAGGAAATATATCTGTGACAGACTCGTCACACGGTGAATTCAACCGTGCGGGTGATTTCCCGATCGGTGGCGAGCACGCGCACAGTGGCGGCCGCCATGTGCCGGCCCGGGGCCGTCTCCGCCGGCAGCGCAAAGGTATGCGCGTGCTCGTCGAGCAGGCCGTTGGGTCGTTTGCGCGCCACGAGCGTCGGCGACACGTCGCGGCCATTAAGCGTGAGCTTCACCAATTCCGACAGCGGTGTCTTGAGCAGCCCCTGCGGGGTGTTCTCCCACGCACAACGCACGCGCAACGCCACCCCGCGTTCGGGCCGCAGCGCCTCGGCTGCGTCGGTCGAACGCAACGCCACGAGCGAAACCATCGGTCGCGCGCGGGTGGCGCTGTCCCACCAACGCCAGTCGGCCTCGCGCGCCCGCACAAACTCCTGCACCTCGTCGGAGCCGCTGTGCATCCACGTGCGACCCTTCGTCCAAACATCCCGGCGCACGGCAACGGTCCAGTTTTGTTGCAGCGCGTTGAGCCAGCCCGCCCACGTCGGCTCGGTGGCAAGAAAAAGCGTGCGAAAGCCCGTCGTCTGATCGGCGAACCACCACGGCTCGGGGCCGTGCGCGTCCTGCAGTCCGATGAAGGGAATGCGCCCGCGCCAGCGGTTGAGAAACGGCTCGGTGTTCATGAAGTCCGGGTTGCCGAAATGATAGGTGCTGATCGCGGCAAAGCCGCCGCGCTCCACCGAGTCGTCGAGAAACATCCGCACGAGTTCCTCATTCTCGCCAAACTGCCAGATGAGCCGGCCGCCGCCGCGTTGGAGCGGATCGAGCCGGCGCGAGCGAAATTCCGGCCAGGTAACCGGCGCCGGCGGCGCGGCCCGCGTGCCCAGCGGCGGACCGATGTCAGCCCCGTCCGGCGCCACCAGATCGCTGGTGTGGCTGTAGGTGCCGAGGCCCGGTATATCGACCCACGTGCCGTATTCTTCGTCCGCCGTGAACACCAGCAGCGGCACGTCTTCCTGCGCGGCGATGTCCCGCACGCGGGCCGTCCAGCCTGGCTTGCCGTTCTTCGCGCCCCACAAATCGATCTTCAGGTGACGCGCGAGATCCACCGCCTCGGCCGGGCTGCCCGTGCCGTGCGCCTCGACCTGGGCCGAGAAGATTTTCAAGCCGGCCGGCAGAACCATGCGCGCGCGCAACGGCCGGCGCTTCACCGGTCCAAGCGTGTGCAACGCATCCAGCATCTCAAGGGCATCGAGCGCATGGTAGGTCGCCGCCGCATTGCTCAGCCAACCCGGGCGATCGCTAAAGCCACCGTCGGCGTTCGCCAGCGAGTGCAGATAGGCGATGCATGCCTCCCGCTGCGCCGGCTGTGCGCCGAGCAGCTTCAGCGCCCGGACGCCGGCGCGCACGTAAATGACATCATCGAACCCGCCAAACATCGGCTGCGGTTGAAACGTAAAACCGCCATTGGCCAACTGGCACCCGCGCAGCCACGCGACCAATTCATCCTTCGGCATGATGGCACGGCCGAGCACGAGTTGCGCCTGTAACGCCCAGAGCGTGTTCATCACGTGGCCGTCGCCACCGTCGGCCACCGGCGTGTTGTTATAGCTGCCGTTGGCGCGCCGGCGCGCGTCGATGTAGGCGCCAAAAGCGGCGGCGATTCCATCGGTCGGGAGCCCGAGCAGTGCATGAGACAGCACCGCGCCCAGTTCCGATTGCAGGATCGGATAGCCGTGCCGCTCGTATTGCTTGAGATAACCCAGCGGTTGCGTGAGCGCGGCAATCTTCGGGCGAAACTCGGCGGTGTCCGCGCCGAGCCACGTCAGCGCCTGCACCTGCTGCCAGTCGAAGATCCGGCGCTCCTGCTCCAGCTTCTTCAGTTCGCGGGGATGATGCGTGCGGACAAATTGCCCCAACGCCTCGCGCTCCGGCGGCGTTTGCCCCAGCACGCGATACGCGCCGATCGCGTGAAATGTCGGCGATAGATGCGATCCCTCCTGATCGCCCCAGGCGTAGCCGTGGTCGGGGCGGCGCAGGCTTTCGAGATAGTCCGTGATGGGCCCCGTCCCCGGAGTTCCGCGTGCGGAGGGCTGGCCGGACAGCCGGGCCGGGATCGCGGACGCGGCCAGCGCGAGGGCGCCGAGTTTCAACCATTCGCGGCGCTCGAGTTTCGATGGGGATGGGTTCATGCGTTGGCGGCGTAGCTTGCATGACGCGGGACACGGAAAAAAAGGTCGAGTCTCCAAAAAAATGCCGGACACTCGCATTTCCCTTATGAAAACCCCGTCCGCCGTTCGCCCGTTGCTTTTCCTCCTGCTTGCTTTGATCGCACTGGCGGCTCGCGCCGCCGCGCCCGCCGCCCGGCCCAATATCCTCTGGGTCGTCGCCGAAGACGCCACTTACATCTACTACGGTGCTTATGGCGATCCGCTGGCCCGCACGCCGGCCTTCGACCGGATTGCGAAGGAAGGCATCCTCTACGAGCGCGCCTATTCCACTTCCGCCGTCTGCGCGCCGACGCGAGCGAGCATCATCACCGGCATGTATGCCCCGTCGCTCGGCACGCAGCACATGCGCAGCAATGTTCCCCTGCCCTCGTGGCTGCGCTACTTCCCCGCCTATCTCCGCGACGCCGGCTACTACACGAGCAACAATGCCAAGACCGACTACAACGCCGCCATTCTCCCGGGCACGTGGGATCAAAGCGGCGCGCAGGCGCATTACAAAGACCGCCGGTCCGGCCAGCCGTTCTTCGCCATCTTCAATTTCAACGAGAGCCACGAAAGCTCCATCCACAAACGCTTCCCCCTCACGACCGACCCCGCGAAGGTGAAGATTCCCGCCTACCTGCCCGACACCCCCGAGGTGCGAAAGGACATCGCGCAATACTACGACCGCGTCGGTGTCGCCGACACCAAGATCGGCGAAGTCGTCGCACAGCTCGAGGCCGACGGCCTCGCGGACGACACCATCATTTTCTACTATTCCGATCACGGCGGCGTGCTCCCGCGCAGCAAACGCTTTCTCTATGAATCGGGCACCCATCCGTCGCTCGCCGTTAAGTTCGGCAAAAATTTCCAGCACCTTGCGCCCAGCCAGCCCGGCTCGCGCTCGACCGAACTTGTCAACTTCGTCGATTTCGCGCCGACCGTCCTGAGTCTCGCGGGTGTGAAAGCCCCCGCGCATTTTCAGGGCCGCGCCATTGCGGGCGCCGCGCGCGCCCCGGCGCCGGAATTTACCTACAATTTCCGCGACCGCATGGATGAGCGCATCGATCTCTGCCGCGCCGTGACCGACGGCCGCTACCGCTACATCCGCAATTACCGGCCCGACCTGCCGACGATGCAGTTTGTCACCTACCTTTGGCAGTCCGCCTCGATGAAGGACTGGGATCGCCTGCATAAAGAGGGGAAACTCAACCCTACGCAGGAGTCATTTTTCCAGCCTCACCCCGCTGAGCAGCTCTTCGATCTCGCGAACGACTACGACAACATCCGCAACCTCGCGGCCGATCCCGCGCACCGCGCGACGCTGGAGCGCTTCCGCGCCGCCAACCGCGCGCATCTGCTCCGCATCCGCGACGCCGGCTTCATGCCAGAGGCGCTGCTCCGCGATCTTTCCTCCGTAAAAACTGCCGCCGATATCTCCCGCGATGACACCATCTACCCACTCGCGCGCATCCTCGACACCATCGACGGCCTCCAACTCAGCGCCACGCTGGACCTCTCCGCGCTGAAAGATGCCCTCGCCGACCCGGCGCCGGCGATCCGCTTCTGGGCCGCGCACGCGGCTCTCCGCGCACCAAAATCCATTGTCGCCGATCTCGCCCCGCTCCTCCGCGACTCCATCGGCCCGGTCCGCGCCGCCGCTGCCTATGTGACCGCGCGTCACGGCGGCGAAGCCACTGCCTGGCCGGTTCTCGCCGCGACCCTCGCGAAGGGTCAGCGCGCCGAGCTCCGGCTCGAAACGCTGAACTACCTCACGCTCCTCCCGAACCGGCCCGATTCCTTCCGCCCGCTTTACGAGGCCACGCTGAAGGCTGAATCGCAGGGCGAAAACTACGCCGCCCGTGCCGCCGAGCACCTGCTGGCAAAGTAGCGCGGAGCATCGGCTACTTCACTCGTTGGGTGGTTCGTCCACTTCCCGCAGTTCAGCCATGGCTTTCTCCGGTAGCAGCCGCCCCCGTGTCTTCAACATCGGGGCGAGGTCGCGTTCGGCCACCGTCAGGTCCTCGCGATAGTTCTTGAGGCGCGTCATTTGGCGGGCCCGCAACTCGTCGAGTATTCGCCGGGCCTCGGTGTCACCGGGACGCGTGAGCAATTGGGTATTCTTGTCCACCGCATCGGCGAGCCCGGCGAGTTCCGCCCT
>JBDSGI010000430.1:0-2702 GCA_039919035.1 Opitutaceae bacterium | reverse complement strand
GAGGAGAGCCCGGTGAAAACGACGCCGAAGTTCTTCGTGATCGGGAGAGTGAGATCGAAGTCGAAACCGGGCTTCACGCGACTCTCGTAGGTGTCGAAGGGGAACGGTTGCTTCTTGAGCTGCATGCCATCGCTGCTCGCGGAAAGGAAAAAGCGGTAATTGAACTGCATGCGGGCGCGCTCAAACGCGCTTTTGCTCACCATATTTACGGTCCCGGAAATGCCGTCGGCGGGATTGGCGGGCGTGGGGACCTTCGTCACCTCGATGCGCGAGACGTTGTTGATCGAGACCTGCGTGAAGAGAAACGCGCGGTTGGCGGCGCTGCCGGAGGCGTTGGCGACTTGCGCGCCGTCGGCGGTGACGGCGGTCATGTTGGGATCGAAGCCGCGCACAGCGACAGCGTTGGGCGAGGCGTCGGAATACTCGATGGTCACACCGGGCAGGAACTTCATGAACTCGGCGACGTTGCCCTCGGTGACATCGCCGAAGGCATCGGTCGCGACCACGTTCTTAATATTCTTGGCGAAGCGCTGCTCGTTGGTCGCGAGCGCCTCGCCCTCGGTGAGCCGGGAAGAGGAAGCGACAAACGCGTCGAGTTTCACCACTCCCGCGGACGCCGCCGCCCCGTAGCGGTCGCGGCTGTTGAGGTTAATGTCGCGCTCGGCGCGCTGCCCCGCTGTGACGGTCAGTGGCACCTGCAGCGGATCGAGGCCGGAATAGAGGACATCAAGAACGACCGGACCTGCCGGAACGCGCGCGAGGCGGAAGGAGCCGCTCTCATCGGTGAACGCCGTGAGGTCGGTGCCCTTCACCGTCACACGGGCGTTGTTGAGGTATTGGCCGGTGGCCTCGTTTTGCACGCGGCCGGCGATTTCGCCGGTAGTGGAGGAGGTTTGGGCTGGCAGTGGCAGACCGATACAGACAAGGCCCAGCGCGAATACGCGCGCGGCGACGCGAGGAAGGCAGGCGAACTGCTCCCGAAACGGATAGGGTGTCGTCATGGTTTTTCCGTCCGCTGGGGGAAACGGTTGGTTGGGGGTATGGGGATGGACTAAATGGCTGCCCGGGTAGGGATCGAACCTACGACCAAGTGATTAACAGTCACCTGCTCTGCCACTGAGCTACCGGGCAGTGGCTTTTACGCAGCCCGTGCCACGCAAAGAAGGGTCGAAAAACAGATCGGGGGACCCGCTTGTCAATGCTCGTTTTGTTCCAGCGGCTCAAATTCTGGCGGGGGGTGTTCATCCGGTCGGAGTATGAGCATGACGAACTGGTAAAATCCACGGCAGGGTAGGTGGGGTAAAAATCAGAGGAAGGCTCGCCGATACCACGCCGCGTCTCACCGCTCGTGAGGTAGGCGCTTCGGCGCGCGTGGACGAAGATTTCGGATTCGTTAGCATGGGCGATGCCGCGCGGCGGCGTTGTTAGGTTTGGGAAATTTATTATTGCTCCCGCTGCCGGCGCTGTGCCTGCTCCTTGTCTCCAACCTTTAGCCCGACCGTCGTATGGCCAAAAAATCCAAGCCCTCCGCCCCGCTCACGTTTGATCTGCCCGAGTCGCTCATCGAGCGCATCGAGACCTGCCGCAAAGGGCATGGCTTCGCCACCGCGAGCGAAGTGGTGCGCACCGCCATCGCCAGTTTTGATTTCAACGGCTGCAAACCCGTGCGCGATCCGCATCGCCAAATCTCGGTGCGCATCACCGCCGACCAGCGCGCGACGCTGAAGCGCCACGCCCGCCAGAAGGACGCGAGCGTCGGAGAGCTGCTGCGGCTCGCCCTCGAGGCACTGCCGACGAAGGGCGCGAAAAAGAAAAAGTAAGCTCGGTCCCGCGATTCTATTTTATGCCTGACGGCGCCGGAAACCCGGCGCCGTTTTTTGTGTCTGTCCGCGGGCTTGCATTTCGTTTCGGGCGGGCCTTTGGTCGCAGCCTTTGTCCATGAGCCTTACTCCCGCGCCACTGTCCACCTGGGCCCGCAATGTTTCGCCTTCGCCGACGCTCGCCGTCGATGCCAGGGCCAAGGCCCTCCAAGCGGCGGGTGAAGATGTCTGTGGTTTCGCCGCCGGCGAACCCGACTTCGACACTCCCGAACATATCAAGGAGGCGTGCATCGCCGCGCTCCGGGCCGGGAAAACTAAATACGCGCCCACGCCCGGCATCGAGCCGCTGCGCCAGGCCATCGTCGATCGCTACCTGTCGGAATACGGGCTGAAGGCCGCGCCGTCGCAGGTCATCGTGTCCCCCGGCGGCAAGTTCAACTGCTTCCTCGGCGTGCTCGCGACCTGCTCGCCGGGCGACGAGGTGATTGTGCCGGCGCCGTATTGGGTGAGCTATCCCGAGATGGTGAAGCTTGCCGGCGCCACGCCGAAGTTCGTGCTCGCCGATGATCGCACGGGCTTCCGGCTCACGCCCGCGATGGTCGAGGCCGCAATCACGCCGAAGACGAAGCTCCTCATTCTCAACTCGCCTTCAAATCCCACCGGCGCCGTTTACTCGCGCGCGGAACTCGAGGCCATCGTGGCCGTCGCGATGAAGCACAATCTCTACATCCTCTCCGACGAAATGTATGAGCACCTCGTCTATGACGGCGCGAAGCCCACGTGCATCGCGACCTTCAGCAAGGAGGTCGAGGCGCGCACGATTACGGTCGCGGGTTTCTCCAAGACCTACGCGATGACCGGCTGGCGCATCGGCACCACGCT
>JBDSGI010000429.1:0-3069 GCA_039919035.1 Opitutaceae bacterium | reverse complement strand
TGTCGCTTCGCTCGGTAACTTCGCTGCGCTCAGAATGACAGACGTTTTTCGACGCACTCTTAGTTCTCAACCCATTCAGCGCCAATCTCGCGTCGGCCAGCAATGCTCCCAGCGTGGAAATAGCCCTCGATGCGCTGTCCGGCAAAGGGAGCCAGCAAAGCGAACGGTTCGCGGCGATAGAGTCCCTCGGGCACGCCTTCAAAAACATCCAGATTATCCAGTCTGGCCGCGTCGACGCCCCACACTTCCCCGATCACGCCGTCCCGGTCGGCGGCGACTGCCACGAGGCCGGGGTAGCCGCCGAGTTCAAAGAGCCGGTAGCCCGGCACCGTGCGGGCGGGGCCGATAAATTTATGGCCGGCGAGCTGCGCGTGATTGCAGCAACCGCGTTTGAGCGTGCCGTAAACGAAGAGCAGTGGGTTCACGCGGGCGCGATTTCGAAGACGACGGCCGTGGTGTTGTCACGGCCGGAGTTTTGCACCGCCGTCTCGACGAGGCGTTGGGCGAGGCTCGGTTGATCGACCGATTGGCCGGCCGCGCCGAGATAGTCGGCAAGCTGACCATCCCATAGGCCTTCGACGAGGCCGTCCGAGCAGATCAGGTAGCGGTCTCCAGGTTCCGTTGGGACCGAGCCGAGGTGGGGCGCGACGAATTGGTTTCCGGCGCCGAGGGCCTGTTGCAGGGCGTTCCGGCGGGGGTGTATGCGCGCCTCACGCTCGGCGATTTCACCGCGGCGGCGCAGCCAGCCGACATAGCTGTGGTCTTCCGTGATCTGTTGCAGCGGCCCACCCGGTGGGAGCCGGTAAATTCGGCTGTCGCCGACGTGGGCAAAATGGAGCCAGCCCGGACGGAGCCAGCCGAGGCTGATGGTCGCGCCCATGCCGGAACATTCCTCGTAGGACGCCCCCAGCTTCATCAGGTCGCCGTGAATGGCGGCGATCAGTTCGCCCAGCAGTAGCTGAGGATCCGCAGTAGCGCCGACGACGGCTTTTTTGATCGCGTGCGGCAAGACGCGCGTGATGCGGTCGACGCTGATGCGGCTGGCGAATTCGCCGGACCTTTCGCCGCCCATGCCGTCGCTGACGGCGAAGATGAAGTCGCTGTCCGCGAGCGAGGCCCGGCCGGTCTTGCCCAAGTAGCGCACCTCGCGGCTGTCGACGGCGAGCGCGAGGAAGGTGTCTTCATTGTTGATTCGGACGCGCCCGACGTGCGTGAGGCCGGACCAGCGCACTTCGGCGGTGCCCGCGGGGTGGGAGGGCGAGAGTTCGCTCATTGGGCGACGGAAGGTTTCAGGGTTATGGCGTGGCCGGTGCCATCGTCCAGGATGGTGGCAAACTCGAAGTCGATGATGCAGAAGCGGCCGTCGGTGATGCGGTAGGTGATGTTGCGCAGCTCGCGGTCTTCGTGGCGCACGCCGAACTGCTCGAGTTCGGCGAAGATTTCCCGCTGTCGCGCGGGTTGCAGGTGATCGACTCGACCGCCGCAGTTGGTCGTGACCATCTTGAGGCTGGCCTCATCGAACTCCAGCAACCGGGGCACGAAGGTGCAGCCGCGGCCTTCCAAGTAGCGGAGCACCCGCACCTCGTGTTGGAAGCGCTCGCGGGCCAGATGGCCGCGAAACGTCTTGTGCACCCGGCCGTCGAAACCGATTCGCACGCTCGCGCGCGCCGTATCTTTCATCTCGTGCATGGTGCAAACGAGACTGTTTGCATGCCGCCAGACTCTGGCAAGCGCGGCCGGCGCAGCGTCGAAAACCCCAAACCGAGGCCAGCCCGGAAAAGTGTCATGAATGAAACTTCTGGTTGCCTCTGGCATATGAGCTGCTGATTAGGGAATTCGATTTTTCCGCTCGTGAACCGGCGGGGAAGTCTCACACGTTCGTCCGGATCACCGCTTAAATCCCTCCTGAATCCTCCTCCCAATGGCCAAATACAAACTGGAATACATCTGGCTCGACGGCTACACGCCGCTGGCCAACTTGCGCAGCAAGACCCAAATTAAGGAATTCGCGAAGTTTCCGAAACTCGCCGAACTCCCGAACTGGGGCTTCGACGGCAGCTCGACGCAGCAGGCCGAGGGCAAGAGTTCCGATATCGTGCTCAAGCCGGTCGCGGTTTATCCCGATTCCACGCGCAAGAACGGCGTGCTCGTGATGTGCGAGTGCTTTCAGCACACCGGCGTGGCCAGCCCGTCGAACTCCCGCGCCACGATCCCGGATGATCCGGACACGTGGTTTGGCTTCGAGCAGGAATATTTCTTTTATCAAGACGGTCGTCCGCTCGGCTTCCCGGAAGGTGGCTACCCGTCCCCGCAGGGACCTTACTACACCGGCGTGGGCTATAAAAATGTCGGCTCCGTGGCCCGGGAGATCGTCGAGCAACACATCGACATCTGCCTCGATGCGGGCATCAATATCGAAGGCATCAATGCCGAGGTGGCGAAGGGCCAGTGGGAATTCCAAATCTTTGGCAAGGGCTCGAAGAACGCCGCCGACCAGATGTGGGTTGCGCGCTACATCCTGGCCCGTCTCTGCGAAAAGTATGAGATCGACATCGAGTGGCGCTGCAAACCGATCCTCGGGGCCTTTAATAGCCCGCTCGATTGGAACGGCTCCGGCATGCACTCGAATTTCTCGACCAAGCACCTGCGGGAGGTCGGTGGCAAAGCCTACTTCGAGAAGCTCATGGAAGCGTTCAGCAAGCACACCAACGAGCACATCGCGGTCTATGGCCCGGAGAATCACCTGCGCCTCACCGGCCTGCACGAGACGCAGTCGATCGACAAGTTCAGCTACGGTCTTGCTGACCGCGGCGCTTCGGTCCGCATGCCGCACAGCTTCGTGAACAACGGCTACAAGGGCTACCTGGAGGATCGCCGGCCGAACTCCGCCGCCGACCCGTATCTCGTCGCCGGCCGCATCATCAAGACGATCCAGTCGGTGCCGATTCCGAAGGGCAAAGGCTGAGTAAGGCTGAAAATACCCGTCATTCTCACGGCGCCATCCTCGCGGATGGCGCCGTTTTTTCTGGGAGCCGCTACGGAGGGTGCGCAACGTGTCTTCACCCGTGG
>JBDSGI010000428.1:0-2714 GCA_039919035.1 Opitutaceae bacterium | reverse complement strand
TAGTCCGATCAGTTTACCACCTAATCCCCACCTCATGCAGGCGCGCGGTGATCGCGCCCCAGAAGCGGGCGTGGCGGGCGTGGCGGTGGAGGGTGAGCGCGTCGTCCTGGCGTTCGCCGTGGAAGCGGGTGCGGATGCGGCGCATCTCGTCGGCGCCGGTCGTGTGGATCGCCTGCGAGGTTTTCTGTTCGGCGTGGACGCGGAAGGCGCCGAGGAAATAGGGCACGCGCACCATCCGGCAGCCGGCTTGGTGGAAGCGCGCGAGCAAATCCCAGTCGAGCGCAAAATGAAAACTCGGGTCGATCCCGCCCGCGAGATCCCAAGCACGCTTGCGCCAGAAGAGCGTCTCCTGCGGCACGTAGTCGATCCATTCGAGGGTTTTCGGATTGTGGCGCGGCATGATCCAGCGGCCGACGTCGCGGTCGTCGTCGTCGATGATGATGCGGTGGCCGTAGAGCACATCGACTTCGGGATGCGTCGCGAAATACTCGGCGACGTAGCGCAGCGCGCCGGGTGCGAGCAGGTCGTCGGAGTTGAGCCACGCCATGATCGTGTCGCGGCCGAGCGTGGACTCGAGATGCGCGAAGCCGCGACGGATGGCGTCGGCCTGGCCGGCGTCCTTGACGGATTCCCAGTGGCGGAGCGACGCGGCGTGGCGCGCGATGATCGCGGCACTGCCATCCGGCGAGCCGCCGTCCTGCACGACGTAGGCGAGCCGCGGGTAATTCTGATCGAGCACGCTGCGGAATGTGCGCTCGATAAATTTTTCCTGGCCGTAGCTCGGCGTGACGAGGGCGAGCGGGGGCAGCGCGGTGTCGGGCAAGCGCGGACCGGGCAGGCGCTCATCCCAGCGCAGCGGGCGCGGGGCGTAGTGCCGAAGCACGCCGATCTGCATCCAGTAATTTTCCACGACGCGGTGAAACAGCCACGTGTCGAGCGGCCGCCACGCGTGTTCGCGCACGAACGAGGTGAATCCGAGCCAGAGCTTGCGCAGTGCGGCGGTGGGACCGGTGGTCGCGGCGGCGAGGCGGCGATTGTCGGCTTCGAGTGCGGCGATTGATTCGCGCAGCCAGCCGATGGCGGCGTCGCGCTCGGCGATCTGACGGCCGTAGTGCTTCGCGTTTTCCAAATCGTGCAGGCCGGCGGCGCGGTGGGCGGTGGAGGTCTTCAGCTCGGCGATTTCGTTTTCTCGGTGCAGGAGGAGCGCCGCGATGTTGCGGTTGTGGACGACGAGGTCGGCGATGGTCTGGGCCGCCTTCGCGGCGTCATTCGGCATCGCGGCGAACGTCTTCTCGTGCACGGCGCGCTCGGCCTTGAGCGCGGCAGTCTCGGCCTGGAAATTCCGCACGTGGCCATCCAGGATGAAGATGGTTTTCTCGCGTTCGTCGCACACCGCCTTGAGCGACGCGATCTCGGCGTCCTTCTCGCGGTCGAGGGCGGTGAGTTCCTCAAGCTTGTGCTGGCGGGCGAGGTGGCCGGCGTTGGCGGCGCGATGCTGCGCGGCGGCTTTGGCCATCACGGCGCGGGTTTCGGCGGAGAGCCGCTGCACTTCGATGACTTCGAAGCAGTCGCTGCCGAGCGCGCGGTCCACGGCGGCGATGGCATCGGCGGCGGCGATTTCGCCGAGGCAGGGAGCGTCGCCGAACGCGCAGTCCCAACCGCAGCCAAAGCAGGGCAACGGATGCACGACGGCCACGCCGCGGCGCGCCGCCGGCACGAACCGCGGCCACGTGCCGCCGCCGAAAATCGCAACGACCGGCACGTCGAGTGCGGCGGCGAGATGCATCGCGCCGGTGTCGTTGCCAAGGAAGAGAGCGGATTGAGAGATGAGCTCGGCGAGCAGCGCGAGGTCGCCGTCCCCGCCGAGCCAGAGCGCGGGGCAGGGCAGGTCTTTGACCTGCCTGTGGGCGCGGGGGGTGGACGAGGGCGGGTCAGAGACCCGCCCTACGGCGGCGGCGACCGATTCGAGGTGCGCGCGTTCGGACTCGTGGCCGATAAGCAGCGTGGGCATGCCGTGCTTCGCGTGAAGGTGATCGAGGGTGGCGGCGAAGCGGGCGGCGGGCCACGTCTTGAGCTTCACGTTGGCGAAGCCGGCGGCGGCGCAGACGACATAGCGACCGCGGGTGAGGCCGAGGGTGGCGAGGATTTTGTCGGCGCCAGCGGCGGGTGCGGTGAGCGCGGGCGCGGCCCGCTCGACGGCGCGGCCAAGCAGGGTGTCGGCGAGGGCGAAGTTGGCGAGCCAGTCGGGCTCGTTGGCGGGCAACGCGACGGATTCGGCAAAGACATGCGCGGCGTTGAGCCCGAGGGCGACGCGGAGGCGCGTCGCGAAAAATTCGTCGTCGGCCGATTCGCCAAGGGCGACGCGGCGCGCGGCGGGCGCGGCGGCACCGAGCGCGACTTCAAGCCAGTTGCGGCGGGACGTCGCCGCGGCGACGACGTCCGGATTCAACGCGGCGACAGCATCGCGGAGCCGGTTGACTTCCGCGGGATTTACCTCCGGCCCCTGCGCAAACGGATCGAGTGTGGTGGGCCACCATTCGACGTTGGTCGCGAGCAGCGGCGCGAGATCGAGGTAGGACTGGCGGATGACGACGACGAGGCGCGTGCCGGACCACGCGGCGCGGAGCGTGCGGAGCACCGGCGCGAAGACCACGAGGTCGCCGAGCGTATCGATTTTGCAGAGGAGGGCGGCGCGCGGCGCCGAAGCGGCGGGC
>JBDSGI010000427.1:0-3687 GCA_039919035.1 Opitutaceae bacterium | reverse complement strand
ATCGAGGCCGACGCCACCGATCCCGCCGCCACGGGCCCGGCGATTGCCGCCGCGCGAACGCTCGCCGCCTCAGTCTTCGACCGCGATCTCAAGGGCCCGCTCGCGCGGCTGCTCGGCCGGCCCGGGCCGGTGGATTTCCAAGTTCATGCCCATTACAACCCGGAAAATATCACTCAATACAACGTCGTGCCTGGACTCATGGGCGTCGTGCTCACGATGACGATGGTCGTCATCACCGCCCTCGCGATCACGCGCGAACGCGAGCGCGGCACGATGGAAAATCTGCTCGCGACGCCGGTGCGACCCTTCGAGGTGATGCTCGGGAAAATCATTCCTTACATCGTCGTCGGCTACATTCAGGTGACGCTCATCCTGATCGCGGCGCATTTTCTTTTTCAGGTGCCGCTGGTGGGCAGCATCCCGCTGGTTTACGCCGTGTCGTTTCTCTTCATCGCGGCGAGCCTCGCGGTCGGCATCACCTTTTCGACGCTCGCCAAAAATCAGCTGCAAGCGGTGCAGATGGCGTTCTTCTTTTTCCTGCCCTCGCTGCTGCTGTCGGGCTTCATGTTTCCGTTTCGCGGGATGCCCGAGTGGGCGCAGTGGATCGGATCGGCGCTGCCGCTCACGCACTTCCTGCGCATCGTGCGCGGCATTCTCCTCAAAGGAAACGGCCTCGCGGAAATCGCGCCGGAGCTTTGGCCCCTCGCGCTCTTCTTCCTGGTCGCGATGGCGGTGGGCGTGAAGCGCTACCGCCAGACGCTGGATTGAGGCGGCATCACTCAGGCCTTAGCACCCGCGAGCTGTTTGGCCACCGGCCCATCGAACACCACCGTCTGCGTCGGAAATGCGAAGGAAAGACCGCGCGCCTGAACCGCGCCCATGAAGGCGAGACTCAGACGCTGGCGCAATCGCATGTGTTTGTGAAAATCCGGATCGACGACGCTGAACACCATCCAAATATCGAGGGACGAGGCGCTATAGTCGCGGAAGTAACACGCGACCGAGTTCGGATCGACCTCCGCCTCTGCGAGGATGAGCCGCTTAAACTCCGCCACGACCTCCTCCATCTGGGCGGCGGTGGTGTCGTAGGTCAGGCCGATGACCTGCTCGACCCGGCGCCCGGTGAAGCGGGAGAGATTGATGATGGATTCTGACGCGACCATCTTGTTCGGCATCACGATCAGCGACTTGTCGAGCAGCCGGACCTTGGTGGAACGCAGGCCGATGTCCTCGACCGTGCCGGTGTTGCCCTGGATCTTAATGACCTCGCCCAGCTTGAACGGCTGGTCGACGGCCACGACGATGGAGCCGAAAAGGTTCGCGATGGTGTCCTGCGCCGCGAGCGCGAAGGCCAAGCCGCCGATTCCGAGTCCCGCGAGAAACGTCTTCACATCGAAGCCGAGACTCTGCGCCGTGAGCAATACGCCCACCACGACAAACACGATGACGAGTGTCTTCTTGATCCACGGCATGAACGCCGCGATGCCCAATTGCTTTGCGAGCGCCACTTCCTGCACGTGGTCGAGCAGCGCGCCGAACGCGCGCAACAGCCCCCAGAACAGCGCGAGGGAATACGCCACGGTCGACCCGAGCGCGACGTAGTGGTCGGTTTCCTCCGACAGCTTTAGCACCTTCAGCGCCGCGAAGATCCCGATCAACATGATGAACGTCGCCACCGGCTGCTCCAGCGCGGGGAACAGCTTGTCGTCGAGCGTGGTTGTGGTCTTCGCCGCAAGTTTCTTCAACTGGGCAAAAATGATGCCCGTCACGACGCGCCGCAGCAGGAGCGCACCCACCAGCAGTGTCACACTGATCGCGTAGTGGGTGGGCGTATTCCCGCTGCTGCGAACGTCGAAGATTTCGAGGATCGAATCGACGATATGCTCGATCAAATCCGGGGAGCGCGCCGCCTTCGCGTCCGCGACCACATCTGACGTCGCCGCCACGGCTTGGGTCTTCATTTCCGCCTCCGCCGCGGCTGAGGGGATCTCGGCCGCTTGCGCCGGACCCATCAAGACCGTTAGACAGAGTGCGGCGGCGACGCTGAGCCGCAGGAAAAGTCGTTTCATAAACGGCGACGACTCAAGTCTCGGGTGCGGCAAAGTCAATTTGGGGGATGCCGGGGGCCGCGACCGGAGAATGTCAGTCCGCCGGCGGGCCGCTAGCGGTGCCGCCCGGCTTCCCTCGTCTAAACCAACCGTAGACGAAAATCGTCACGAAGAGCAGAGCCTCCACGCTGTAGCGCAGCCAAGTATAGGCCGAGACGCCGTCATCCGCCCCAGTCACTCCCTGCCACCAAGGCACCCCATGTGCCGCGACGATGGGATCAGTCAGCATCATTTCGCCCGCCACCTTGCCCAAAATCGCGGCTCCCAGCAGCACGATGATCGGGAAGCGGACCATCAAGCGGGAGATCAAATTGCTGCCGAAGACCACGAGCGGGACGCTCAGGGCGAGGCCGAAGAGGATGAGGGCGTTGTGCCCGCCCGCCGCGCCACCCACGGCGAGCACGTTGTCCAACGACATCGTCACATCCGCCACGATGATCATCCACACGGCCTGCCCGATGCCTGTCGCCCCACCGCCCTCGCCTTCCCCATGCGCGTCGTTTTGCCGGAGCAGCTTGAACGCGATCCACAAGATGAGCAGGCCGCCGCCAAGCTTGAGGTAGGACACGCTGAGCAGGTGCGTCGTGAGCACGGTGAGCACCGCGCGCAACACCACCGCCGCACCGGCGCCAAGTATGATGCCCATCCGCTTCTGCTTCGGGGGCAGATTTCGCACCGCGAGCGCAATCACCACGGCATTGTCGCCCGCCAGCACAATGTCGATCCACACAATGTTGAAGATCGCGAGCGCCCATTGCCACGCGGTGTGTGGTTCGGTGTTGAGCGCGGCGGCGAGAAGCATCGAGCGGGACTGCATTTTGGCCCCCGCATTGCGTCAACGGCAAAGCGGGCGCCGGCTACGGGAGAAACCGCGCCGCCCACTCCCGCCGCGCCAGTGGCCCCTCCCGCCCTTGTCCAAAAATCCGGTAACGCCAGCGCGCTACCACGCGATACCCCGCGTCGCGGATCTTCGCCGGAAAAATCGCCAACAGCGTAGCCAGCGTCCCCGCCGTGCCACCGCCCACGGTGCGCAGCGCACCAATCACGCCCGTCGTGCGCACCAAGAACTCAGGCCGATCGCGCTGATTCCAATCCGGGACAAAAATCAGCGTGTCGAAGTCCGTCGTCGAGAGTCCGTGATCGCGCAGGTAGCCCTGCGCCGATGGACCTTGCAACGGCGCGAAGCGCAACCGCCCGTGATCGTCCAGTTGCAGCAGCAATCGCACGAGCCGGTTGCACAGTCCGCACTCGCCATCGAAAAACAGCACAGGTTGGCGGGCGGCACTTTCCTCGGTCATCGGCCGCAAACTCGACGGGCTTCCAGTGCGGCGCAAAAGAAAACCGCCGGGACCGCATCAGCGGCACCCGGCGGTTGCGCGAGGGCGCGGGGCTTTAACCCGCGCCCGATGCTTTTGCTTTCACTAATCGCCGCCGCGTTACTTCACCGCGACGGTGATTTTCTTCGGTTGCACCGGCTCACGCTTCGGCAGCGTGACCGTAAGCACGCCGTTTTCATAAGCCGCACTGACTTTGTCGGCCTCGATGTCCTCGCCCAGCGCTACCGTCCGGCTGAGCGCGA
>JBDSGI010000426.1:0-2897 GCA_039919035.1 Opitutaceae bacterium | reverse complement strand
AATTGGGTGAGACCGCGCCCGACATCGCCCGATGTCGTGACGGCGGACTGAAACTTTGCAGCGAGCTGCTCTGGTGTCGCGGGGATTTCCGTGCTGAGGGCCGCCCTCGCGCGGGCGGCGAGGGTGGGGTTCTTGTGGCGCGTAAGCGCCTGCACTTGTGTGGCGGACAACTCTGACGCCTTGATCGTGCCGCTCTCAATTGCGGTGAGCAGGGCTGGAACGCGATCGTCGCGCGAGGTGAGAGCGGCGAGGGCGGCGGACTTGGCTATCGGCGCGAAGTTTGACCAACCGCGCACGAAAGCGGCGGTTACGTCGGGGACTGCGTTGCCCGCGAGCACCACGATGGCGGCCGCTTGCACCGCCTCGGGTTGTTTCGGACCGGTGGCCGCTATGAGCGCCTCGCGCGATTGGGCGAACGAGGCAACGCTCAGGATTTCAATGGCTCGCAGGCGCTCCGGCTCGGTGGCGGTGGGCTCGGCGGCGATGGTTGACGCGGTGGCGAACACAGCGGCGAGTTTTCTTCCGGCGTCGGCTTCGGGGATGGAGGTCCCCGCGCGTTTGAGTCCTTCGCCCAACGCGCGCAGCCATGACGCACTCGTGCCAGGCTGGGCGACGAAGTCGATCAGCGTCACGAAACCATCGGCGGATCTGGATGCGCCGCGAATCTCAATCAGCTTCGCGACGAACGTGGCGGCGGCGCGGGCCGCCGTGGGATTTTTTATGAAGGCGGGGAAGACGACCGTGTTCACGACCTCGGGCGGAGCACTTAGCACCGCGGCTGAGATCCATTCATCTTTCCAATCTTGCGCCGCGAGGCGGGCGAAGGCGGCGGTGAGAGGTGACGTATCGGCGCCGGCTTTGGCGAGCATGTTGCCGAGGGTGAAGGCGAGTTGCATCCGGACGCGCGCATCCGGATCGCGGGCGAGCGCGGCGAGGCGAGAGTCGAAGACGGCGGCGGACGGCAGCGATTCCGACAAGCCAATCGCTCGCTCACGCACGCGCGGATCGGTATCGCCGAGCGCCGTGAGCACGGTCGTCTCGTCGAGGGCGGAAAGACCGGAGAGCACGCCGAGTGCGTGCTGGCGGGCGACGGCCGAACGAGACTCACGGACCAGCTTTGCGAGGAGCGGAACGGCCGTGGCGTCATGTCGCTCATAGAGCAGGCGCGACGCGGTGTCGCGATGCCAGCCGTTTGGATGCTCAAGCGTCGCGACGAGTTCCTCGGTGGCGGCGTGGCCGAGCGCGACGTTGGGTCGGCGCTTCCATGTGGGATTGTCGGGGACGACGCGGTAGATGCGCCCGCGGCTGTTGCCGCTGTTCAGATCGAGATGCTTCTTGATTTCCTCGGGGAGACTCCAGGGGTGCTCGATGACTTCGCGATACATGTCGCAGATGTGGAGCGTGCCGTCGGGGGCGTTGGCGAAGTTGACAACGCGCACCCAAGTGTCGGTGCTGGCGGCGAACTCGAACCCGTGTTCGTCGTCGGGGCGGCGACCGATTAGACTCGCGCCGTTTTCGTAGATCTTTTTGCGGTGGACGAGCTGACCCCCGGCGTCGCCGGTGAAGGTGTTGTTGACGAAGTCCTGGCCGTAGGCGTCTCCGCGAAACACCGTCGTGCCGGTTGCGCCGGTGAAGTAGCCGCTCACGCGGCCGCCGCCCTCGACCGGGCCCTTTACAACGCCGGATATGCGCCAGCGCGTGCGCACGATCCGCCACGGTTCGTCGGGGCTGATCCGGAATACTTCCGCGGCGCCGCCGTCGGCCGCGATGCTCTGGCGCGCCGACTGTGGATGGTAGAACGGATTTCGCGCCGCATACTTGTCGTCGAAGATCCAGAATTGCAGGTGGTCGGAATTGGAGCAGGCGAATTTGCGGCCAAAGTTGTCGAAACTCATGCCGTATTGCGCGCCGCCGGACTCGAAACCGAAATCATGGGTGCGTGGATCGAACCAAAAATCGCGCGCGGCCAGTTCGACCGCTGGCAGATCGGGGCGGAGGAGGCATTGAATCTTGCCGCGATTGCCGCTGCCGCTTTGGACGTGGATGCGGTTGTCCTGGCCCCACTGAAAACTGTTGAGCATGGCTTGCACGTTGAGGCGGGCGAGGCCGGTGCCGAACCCGGTGAAAACCTTGGTGCGCACCTCGGCCCGGCCGTCGCCATCGCGATCTTCGAAGCGCCAGATGTCGGGGGTGGCGGCGACGTAAAGTCCGCCATTCGCCCAGATGAGTCCTGTGGGCCACGGGAGATCGTCGGCGAAGACGGTGCTCTTGTCGTAGACGCCGTCGCCATCGGTGTCCTCGAGCACGGAGATGCGACCAAGGTGCGGCGTGGCGTCGCGCATCTCGGAATAGTCGATCATTTCGCAGACAAACATGCGGCCGTTTTCATCGAAGCAGATCGCAATGGGATCGCGGACCAAGGGTTCGGCCGCGGCGAGCTGGAGCTTGAAGCCGGCTTTCACTTTCCACGTCGCGACGGCGTCCTTCGGCTCGACGGGCGCGTAGCGCGGCAGATCCGTGGCAGGATTGAGAGCGACGTTGGTTTTGGATTCGCCGTAGGCCTGCTGGTAGCCGACCTGGTGCACGGGCGTTTCAGCGGCAAAAATGGCGGCGCGCAAAACGCCGGCGAGCACCGTGGCGGTGCGGAGCAATTTCATGGGAGTGACAGCTGGATGAGATAGACGCGAAAGCGCGCGGCGTTGATCGACTGGGAACTGGCTGGAGAAAACAAATCGCCACACGGCCCGCAGGGCGTGTGGCGATGGCGAGCGGATGGGTGGAGCGAACTCAGAACTGCGCACGCACGCCAGCGGCGAACCCAACGCCTTGGTTGGTCTTGAAAAACTTCAGGCCGTTGAGGGCGACATCAGTCCGGGGCGACTCGTCCGTGAGATTCG
>JBDSGI010000425.1:0-3968 GCA_039919035.1 Opitutaceae bacterium | reverse complement strand
CGGATCGCCCGCGAGGCTTGCGGGCTGCTCCCACCAACCGGCGGCCTCCATGAGGTCCTGCCGACCATCGCCGTTGATGTCGCCGATGCCGATGCCATGCGTGTAGCGCTGGTATTTTCCGGGCGGGGTGGCGGCGTGAAACGTCCACGGCGCCTTCGGGTCCTTCGCGTTACGCGTCATGTAGCCGAGCCGGCCGCCGCTGCCGGCGATGATGTCCTTGCGGCCGTCGCCATCAATGTCGGCGAAGCCGGGCGATTCGGTGTCGACGCTGAAGTGCGCGAGGTGCTGCGGCCAGTCGCCGGGTTTGCCCGCGCCCGGATTTTCAAACCAGAACGCCTCCTTGCCGGGCCAGCCGATGACGAGGATGTCGGGGCGACCGTCGCCGTTGAAGTCGTCGGTGTAGGTGAGAAAATTATTTGAGTAGGAGAGTTTGTCGAAGGCGTGGGGCGAGCGATAGACGGTGGCCTTCTTGAAATCCGGCCCCGCGTAGATGCGCGGTCCGGCGGCGATGTCCATTTTTCCGTCGCCATTGAAATCGGCGATCGTGCCGCCCTCGGCGGTGAAGAACGTGTCGATTTGCTGTTTTGAAAACGTGATGGCGGCGGGATCGGCGGCGAGGGCGACGGGTCCGAGCGCGAGGGCCAACGTGAGGAGCAACGGGGAGTGCGGGGTCATGCGCGCAATGGCCTAGACGCCCGCCGCGCGCGGGAGAAGCGCAATCCGGCGGGTGGCCCGAATATATCTCTACAACCGTGGCGTGACGCCGTTGTTAGACCCGACGGTGTGCGGCCTCACGCACGGCATCCACCATGCGCTTTTGCTTCGCTTCGACGCCGGCCATGATCGTTTTCACCCTGGCGCGAGCGGCGGCGGGATTGCGCTGAATCGTTTCGAGTCGCGACCAGAGCTGGGCACCGTCGGTCTCGTCGATTTCGAAAAACCAATCGTCCGCCCCGATGTCGCGATACATTTGTCCTTTGCAGGTATCGGTGGGCTGGCGGATATAAAAGGTCGGCGTGCCGACGTGCAGCGCGATGAGCGGCGAGTGGCATTCGATGCTCACGACCGCGAGGGCGCGGGCGTAGATCGAGGCGGCTTCGTCGGGCATCCAATAGGTGTCACGCCAGACGACGTTTTTCTTCACGTCGGTGGGGAGCGGCGCGATGACGGAGTCGCGCGCGAGTTCAATCTGGTAGGTCATCTCGGGGCACACGAACGCGCGGTGCCCGGTGGCGCGCACGTAGGCGACGATGAGGTCGCGGAGCTTGGCGAGATCGCGTTCGGTGGTGCGGTCGTTGATGGCGTCTTTCTTCGGATCGTCGGGGGAGGCTTTGCGCGCCGGCTGCATCCGGTGATAGGGCGTGTAGCGGACGCGCGGGACGAAGGCGGTAAACTTGCCCTCTTCGAGACCGTGCGCGCTCAGGTAGGCGAGGCCGCGAGCCTCGTCGCGGAGTGACATGCCGAGCTGCGCATCGGGGCCGAACTCGACGATGGGCGACTTCACGCCCTGCGCTTTCAGGTAGTCTCTGGTGATGGTGTCGCGGCAGAAGAAAAATGCGGCGCGATCCATGATGACGCGCTGGTCGCCGGCGAGGGTGCCGGGCGGGAGCTTGAGCGCGCGCTCGCGGAGGCTCTTCAGCGTGCCCCCCTCGGGATCGCGGCCCGCGCCGAAGCCGGAGATCGGATCCGCCGAAACGCCGAAGACGCCGACCGGCTTGCCGGTGGCGTGCTGAAAAGCGACGGCGTGGTTGGCCGCGGGGAAACCGGAGCCGCTGCCGCTGAGGTAGAGATCGGCCTCGGCCCACGCCTGTGCGAGCGCTGGCGTGGTGGGCTTACCCTCGGTGTTGACGCTGCCCTCGACAATCCGGAGACGGGGGAACGCCTTCGTGAGCAGATCACGCGAGCCATGCCCGAGCGTGCCGGGCCAGAGCATGAACTCAGCCTCGGGGAAGTGCTTCTCCAGGATGTTGAGCGCGCCGGGCGTGTGGCCGACGTCGCCGATATTGACGCTTTGCCAGGAGGAGCGGAGCAGAATGCGGGACGGGCGTTTCGAGTCGGCGGCGCGGAGCGGGCGTGCGAGAGCGGCGGCAGTGGCGAGGGCGGTGGTCGTGATGAAGGAGCGGCGTTTCATGGATAAATAGGGATGTGGACGGACGACTTAGGCGAGAGCGTGTTGCAGCACCGCGATGGTCTCGCGCTGGTGGCGCTCCACGACCGCCCGGGCGCGGGCGGCTTTGGCGCGGGCGGCGACGGGATCACGGGCCATCGCCAACGCGGTCGGTGCCACGCGCGCCAGCTCGGCCGGGACATCGAGGTCGAAGAGCCAGTCGCCGAGACCGAGGTCGCGCCACATCGTGCCTTTGGAGGTCTGCTCCTTGAAGCGGCAGACGATGGCGGGGACGCCGTTGCCCAGCGCCATGATCGGGCTGTGCATTTCCAGGCTCACGAGGCCGGCGCTGCGGACGTAGGTGCCGATGGCTTCGTCGGTGAGCCAGAAATTTTCCCGCCAGACGGTTTTCTTTTTCACGTCGTCGGGCAGCGGATCAAAGAGCAGTTCCCGGCCGCTTTTCATCTGCGTCGAATCCTCGGGCACGATCAGCGCCTTCAGCCCGGTCTCGCGCACGATGGCGACGAGGGCTTGGCGCAGCGGCCGGTGATCGTGCTCCTTCATCTCTTCATTGCGGGCGTGCTTCACGGGATCGAAGGCGTAGCCGGGCTTCACTTCCCAATACGGCGCGTTGCGCAGGTTGGGCAGGAAGCAGACGAACTTGCCCTCCTCAAGGCCGTGCCGGTGCAGAAACGCGGTGGCGGCGGCATCGTCGCGCACATCGGCGGCGAAGGCCCCATCGGGGCCGAATGCGACTACGGGCGCCTTCACGCCGGCATCCTTCACCACTTGGAGCGACACCCCGTCGCGCAGAAAGACGAAGCTCGCACCGTCGAGCAGCGACTTGATGCGGTCGTCGAGGCCGGTGGTGCGCATGATCTTCATGCCGGGATCGCCCGGCGGCGCCATGGTGATGCCATAGATGCCGTAGGGTTTGCCGGTTTCGTTTTTCCACGCCTCGACGTCGCGATGCGCGGTGAGATAGGGGCCTGAGCCGTGGAGGAGGAAGTCGTGCGCGAACGCCTCGGCCTTGTCGTTGATGAGGCGGAGGCGAGGGAAGCGGCGGCGAAGCATCGCCTCGACGCCGTTGCGCACGTCCATCGGCCAGAGCGTGACCTCGGCCGCGGGGAAGTGATTTTCCAACAGCGCGAGCACACCCGGGGTGTGGCCGATGTCGCCGATGTTCACCGTCTGCCACGAGGAACGCAGCACGATGCGCGGCGGACGCTTCGAGCCGTTGGCGCGGAGGGAAAACGCGAGTGATGCGGCAGCGGAGGAGGCGAGGAAGTGGCGGCGGTTCATGGGCGAAATTTTGAAGTTGAAGGAAGGCGAGTCTGTGAGCCGCCCTCGGTGCGAACACTCAAAGTATGAAAGGGCGGGTCACAGACCCGCCCTACTTCGTTCAAAGCGCGCCTTTCGCGCCGACGGCAGCAGGGCTAGGCGCCGATTATTCCCTTCAGGACGTTCATCTGCGACTTCGCCCTTTCCTCGACGTAGGCCATCGCTTTTTTGACTTTGGCTTGTGCCGCGGGGTAATCCCGGTGGATGCCAATGAGAGTTTCGAACATTCTTTTTGCCGGCGTGCGGTCGAATTCGGGCGCCCATTCTTCCAGGCCGATATCTTTGAACATCCAGCATTTTGGGGAATGGAATTCGGAGAACGTGTGCATCATCGGCGTGCCCATCGCGAGGGCCATGATGGGCGTGTGCGGCTCGTGGCAGATGACGGTGTGGGCGCGAGCGTAGAAGGAGCAGGCTTCGTCCACGTTCCAGAACTCGTCGAAGTTGACGACGTGCTGTTTCAGATTGTTGGGCAGCGGATCGTAGATGAACTGCTTGTTATAGATCATCTCCTTGTTCA
>JBDSGI010000424.1:0-2522 GCA_039919035.1 Opitutaceae bacterium | reverse complement strand
CCGACGAGATCATGCTCCTCACGGCCAAGGGCCAGAGTGTGCGCTGCCCGGTGAACACGATCCGGGAAACCGGCCGCGGCGCCAAAGGCGTGCGACTCATCACCCTCGAACCCGGCGACAAGCTCCTCAGCATCGCCCGGATCGTCGAGACCGACGAGCAGCAGGCCGCGAACGGCGAGACGCCCGATGCGGAACCGGTGCCGCCAGCGTGACCTTGTTCATCACCCTGAATTAGGACGAACTTTATTCCGGACCAACGCGAAGCAGGCGAATGCGCCGCTTGCTTTGGCTGGGGTGAAGCGCCTCGGACTACGGCAGGCTCGACAATCGCTGCCACTGCCGGCCACTCCACGTCGTCGCCAGGCGCGCGCAAGCCCCGACGAGAACCCATGCGCCCAGCTGGGTCGCTAACGTCGCCGCGCCCGTGACAACGAAAGAATTCTGCCGTTGCGCAGGCGAGAAGCTCGGCCCGAATACGTTGGCTGAGGCCAGCACCAATCCATCCACCCAAAGCTCGATCAGGATCAGCCCGAGCAGGAGGCCCGCGCGCCGGCCGCCCAGAACCGTCGGCGCATCGCGAACCAGCCAAGGCAGCATCCACCATAAAAAAATCACTCTGTAGGTGTATGGTATGCGACCGGTGGGCGACCCACTGGCGTAGAAGGGATGGAATCCATATGGTGACGAGATGGAACCCATCGCGGCGGAACTCATGGATGAAGCGCGCAAGCGCGATGCGCGCGGGCGTAAGATCGCCGCGCCGGAGCGCCGGGCGGAACTGCTCACCGCGTTTGACGCCAGCGGGCTGACGCAGCGGGCGTTTGCGCGGCGCGAGGGGGTCAACTTTCACACCTTCGTCGCGTGGCTGCAGCGGCGGCGCGGGACCGGGGCCGATCGCGCCACGCCCGCCGCGCTGCGTTTCCAGGAGGTGTGCGTCGCGCCGGGCGTGCGAGCAGATGCGACTTTTCTGGAAGTGGCCTTGCCTGGCGGCGTGGTCGTGCGCGGCGGCAGCGCCGCGGCCGTGGCGGAGCTGGTGCGGGCGCTGCGGGCGTAGCCGATGCTGACGTTTCCGACGGCCCTCAAGATCTACCTCGCGGTCGAGCCGGTGGACATGCGCAAGGCGTTCAACGGCCTGTGGGCGCTCGCCGACCAAAAGCTCGGCGAGGATCCGAAGGGCGGCGCGGTTTTTGCCTTTATCAACAAGGACCGCGACCGCCTGAAGCTGCTGTATTGGGACGGCACCGGCGTGTGGATTTTGGCGAAGCGGCTGGAGCAGGGCCGCTTCACGTGGCCGGTGGGCAGCAGCGCGACGAAGCTCGCGCTGCAACCGGAGGCGCTGGCGATGCTGCTGGCCGGCATCGACCTGAAGGACGGCTGCCGCAAAGCGTGGTATGAGCGTTGAACGCCGCCCGCGCGTCCGGCACGTATCGTGCTTTAAGTTACAATAGTGACCACCCTCGCCCAGGCCCTCGATGAAGTCCGCGCGCTCCAAGCCGAGCTGGCCGCCGTGCGGGCGCAGCTGGCGTGGCTGAAACAAAAGTTCTTCGGCGGCGGCCAGGGCGAGACGCTCGACCGCGCGCAACTGCTCCTGCGGATCGAGCCACTCGAAAAACTCGCGCCGCCGGCCGCCCCGCGCCGGATCGCGGCGCACGAGCGCGGGCCGGCGCAACCGCGCGCCACCCCGGCCGAGGCGTTTGCGCACCTGCCCGTCGGCGAAACCGTGGAGATCGTGCCCGCCGCAGTGCAGGCCGACCCCGAACTTTACGAGCGCATCGGCGAGGAAGAGACCTTTGAGGTCGATGTCGTGCCGCCGCGTCTTTTTAAACGCCGCCTCGTGCGCCCGAAGTATCGGCATCGCTTGGATCGCACACGGCCGCCGCTCGTGGCGCCGGCTCCCGCGCGGCCTGTGCCCGGCGGCTACGCCTCGGCCGGGCTGCTCGCGTGGATCACCCTCTCCAAATACGTCGACCACCAGCCGCTCTACCGGCAGGAGCAGATGGCGGCGCGCTGGGGCGCGCGGATTGCCCGCCAGACGATGGTGGACTGGATCGCGCTCGTCGCGCAGTGGCTCCAGCCCATTTACCAAATCATGCGGCGTCAGCTCCTCGCCGGCGATTACGTGCAGTGCGATGAGACCCCGCTGCGCTGCCACGACCCCGATGTTCGCGGCGAAACCGTGGCGGGTTGGCTCTGGGCCGTGAGTCGGCCGCGTGGCGATGTCGTCTTCGAATGGCGGATGTCGCGCCGGCAGGCGGAGGCGGCGAGCTTGCTCGCGGGCTTCAAGGGCGTGCTCCAGTCCGACGCCTATCCGGCCTACGCCGCGTTCGCGCGCGAGCACGAAGGTGTCGTGTGCGTCGGTTGCTGGGCGCACGCGCGCCGCCGCTTTCACGAAGCGCTCGAAGAAGCGCCCGTGCCCGCCGGCTTCGTGCTGCGCCTCATCGGCCACCTCTACGCGATGGAGGCGCAGTGGGACGAAGCCGGCTGGACCGAACCCGCGGTCCGCGCCCACCTGCGCCGCCGCG
>JBDSGI010000423.1:0-3357 GCA_039919035.1 Opitutaceae bacterium | reverse complement strand
CGAAGAACGCGATGTTCGCGCGCTGAGCGGGAGTGGGCCTGCGGACTTGTGCCCGCAGAGTAAAGTGGTCTGATGGGTGCACCCCTGATGCACCCCTCTGGTGCACATCATATCCCCATGAAAACTTCACTGCTCCTTGTCGTGGTAGTGCCGGTCGTGCTGGTTGCTGTCCGCGGCCAGACCATTCCGGCTGCAAAGCCCGCTGACAGCGATGCCGTCACGCTCTCGCCCTTTCTCGTGTCGAGCGAGAGCGACGAAGGCTACCGGGCCGCCAACACGCTTTCCGGCACGCGCATGAACGCGTCGCTCTTCCACACGCCTGCGGCGATCTCCGTGCTCACAAAGGAATTTCTCGACGACATCGGCGCGGAAAACGTCGCCGACATGCTTAAGTTTGCGACGAGCTCCGACAACGATCGGACCGATTCCTCCGGCGGGCTCGCGCAGGCTTGGGACGTGCGCGCCACCATTCGCGGTTTCACCGAGTCGGTCATCACGCGCGACTACCTGCCCAACATGGTCCAGAACCGCGGCATCCTTGCCAACGACCGCTTTAACGTCGACCGCGCCGACGTGAGCCGCGGGCCCAACTCCATCCTCTACGGCGCGAGCCGGCCCGGCGGCGCCTTCAACCTCAACTCCAAGCGTGCCGTGCTCAACGGTCGCCAGCGGTCCGCGCAATTCACCGTGGGTCGCTTTGCAAAAAAGCGGAGCGAGGCCGACTTCGCGTTTCCGCTCATCAAGGACAAACTCGCCCTCCGCACCAACGCCATGTGGGAGGACCGCGGCGGCTGGTTCGAGTTTGAAAAACTCCGCGCCAAGGGGCTCGCCCTCGCCGTGAC
Organism: Opitutaceae bacterium; assembly: GCA_039919035.1. Classification (GTDB taxonomy): domain Bacteria; phylum Verrucomicrobiota; class Verrucomicrobiia; order Opitutales; family Opitutaceae; genus ER46. Next base: position 2,515 of record JBDSGI010000423.1, on the reverse strand, counting down.
CTATCAGCCGTTCCGAACCACGCAGGTGCGCGCCGGCGTCGAGCGGATGATCCGCGAGCAGGTGTCGCCCGGGAATTTCCCGCAGGCTGACTTCGGCTATTCCCGCTGGGTGCTCAGCGGCGCGCCGCGCGGGCCGAACCCGCTCTCGCCCGGCACGAATCCCGCGCCGACGCTGCTGCGCTCGATCAATACGCTCCAAGTGATCTATGCGCCGCAGGTGCGCGCGCAGCCCTATCGCCTCTCGACGACGGGGGCCGACATGCGCCCCGATCTGCCGGGCACGCAGACGCCGGGATTTTGGGAGACGATCAGCGCCGCCGCCGCGCCCTCCGGCGGCACGAGGGACGATCCGTTCTTCGGGCAGGTGATACCCGCAAATGCCTATCTCGCAGGCCCCGGCCGCAGCACCAACAACGACTACACGCTCGCGTCTGTGTTTATCGATCAGCGCGTCGGTCCGGTGAACGTCGAACTCGGCTATTCCCGCACGACTTATTTTCGTGGTTTCACGCAGCCCAACGCCAACGCGATCGGCGACGCGAATCCCGTGCTGCCGGGCGCCTACTTCGCCGACGGCGACTCCGTAATCGCCGCCGGGCGGCTGCCGGGCACGCTCCTGCCCGACATCGCGCGCGCTAATCCCTTCGTCGGCCTGCCCTATGTGCAGTCGCAGGCGATTCGCCAGCTCTTCGACCAACGCACCGAGACGTGGCGCGCGACTGTCGGCTACGAGTTCGATCTCTCGCGTCGGCAGGCGTGGCTGGGGCGCCACAGCGTCGCCGCCGCGTGGCAGAAGGAGCGCAGCTATTTTGGCAACGGTAACATCGCGGAGTTCAACCTCGCGCCCGGCAATACGCAGCCGATCGATTCCGCCACCAACACGATTCTCCGCCGCACGTATCTCGAGTTCGCGAAACCCGGCGGCGCGCGCGGCGGCCTCGATGCGTTTGCCAACCCGATCCCGGAGTCACCGGGCATGAAGGCCGGTTTCGTCTTCAATAACCTCTATCCCTGGGTCGCGCAGAAAAACACCAGCGGCATGCTCGCGCTGCAAAGCCGCTGGGCCGGCGACCGCCTCGTGTTCACCGGCGGCTACCGCCGCGACCGCGCCGAGGTGATGGACGCGGACGCCGGCGGCGTGCGCCTGCCCAACTCCACCAACGCGTGGCTCCTGCGCCCTTATCGATTCGAAAACGCAACCCGCACCGTAAACAACGGCGCCACGAAGACCCTCGGTGCCGTCGTCACCGCCCTGCCGTGGCTCGGGTTTTCCTACAATCGGTCGCAGAGCGTGTTTCCCCAGGGCGCCTTCAAGGACATCCTAGCCCGCGTGCTGCCGCCGATCGAGGGCGATGGCCAGGATTACGGCGTGCGCCTCATGCTCCTCGGCGGCCGCCTCTCCGCCAACGTGAATGTCTATCGGGCCGACGGCGCCAACCAGTTCCAGCCCGCGCTCAACGCGCCGAAGAACAATATCTCCACCGCCTCAAACGCCGTGCTCACCGCGCTCCGCGCCCGCGGCCAGCCACTCCCTGCGTCCGTCACCGCCGCGGGCATCACGCTCCTCAACACTGAGTCACAAGCGCGCGACGCCTCCGACCTCGCGGGCCGCGGCACCGAGATCGAAATCACCGGCCGCCTCGCGCCCGGCTGGAGCGTCTCGCTCAACGTCGCCCGCAACCAGCTCACGCAGGCCACATCCTTTCTGACTCGATGGCCTTCCTCGGCAGCGTAAAGGCCGACTGGGAGCGCAGCACCGCGCTCCTCGACGACACGCCCGCCGTCGTCGCGACGTTTGTGCGCGCCCGCGACGCCACCCCGCAACGCGACTTCGTGACCAACCCCGCGACCTTTGCCGACGCCTACGCTTACAGCCTCGCCGTCGCCGATCCGTTTTTGCGCGGCACCGGCAAGGCGCCGTTCGCGCACGTGGCCACGACCTTCAACGCCTTCACGAGCTACCGCTTCAACGAAGGTGTGCCCGCGCTCGCGCGCGGCGCGCGCGTCGGCTTCGGGGCCAACTATCGCGGCCCGGCCGTCATCGGCTACGATGCCGCCAACGGCGACGCCGTCATCCCCGGACGCAGCACGATCGTGTGGAGCGCGATGCTCGGCAAACGCCTCGCGCTGCGCCGCGGCCAGTCGCTCGACCTCCAGCTCAACGTGGAAAACGTCTTCGGCCAAGAGGCGCGCCTCCCCTACTCCGCCACCGCTCCCGACACGATCGTGCGCTACCTGCTCCCACGGGTCCGCCACAGCTGGACGGTGCGTGCGACGTATGGATTTTGAAGCCGCAAAACGTCACGGCCGCTCCGTTTGGTAATGCGCGGCTGAAAACGTTATTCCGGAAACCCTCCGCGGGGCAGCCCCGGGAAAATTTTCAGCGCGTTCTTGTAGTAGAGTTTTTTCAGCACGTCGTCAGGGAGGGCGAGAGCGTAGAGTTTCCAGATGCCGTGGTATTTCCGGATCGGGTCGAAATACTCGTCTTCGGTTTCTAGGAGCCGGAAGTAGACGT
>JBDSGI010000422.1:0-3827 GCA_039919035.1 Opitutaceae bacterium | reverse complement strand
AAATTGGCGGAGAGGGAGGGATTCGAACCCCCGGTAGCCTTTCGACTACACCTGATTTCGAGTCAGGCGCGTTAGACCACTCTGCCACCTCTCCGGATTCGGACCACCGAAACTTTCGTCCCGATGGTGCGGACGCGAGACCGTAGAACTCACTCCGAAAAACGAAAGGAAAATCTCGCCTAGACGTTGTCGTCCTCACCCGCCCGACCTTTGCCGCCGTTGGCCGGCAAATGATGCGGGAAAACAAGGTAGTAGTTCATCAGCCACCAACTCCGCGACGACCGATAGAATAGTGCGGGAAACCCGATCGCGCCCACACCGGCGAGCACGATCGCGAGCGTGTCGCCGATCACTTTGAAATACCACAGGAGGAGCACCGGAACCAAAAAGCCCACGAGCGTCACGCCGTAGTTGAGCGACATCGAGCCGAGGAAAAACCCCTCGTCATTGTTTCGCTCAAACTCAAAATCGCACGCGGTGCAGCGGGGATTGATGCGGAAGAGCGTGCCGGTCTTGAACAGCGTTCGGCCGCCACAGTTGGGACAACGGTGCGTAAGGCCCCGGGTAACGATCTGGACGCGGGTGACGTTCATAAAAAAGGCGCTTCACCGCGGGGCGAAGCGCCTGAAATCAAAGGCCTAATTCCGTTCAGGAGCCAAGCTGGTAGCGCACGAAGCGACGCACCTGGATGTTTTCACCAATATGCGCGATCTGGTTCGCGAGGAGTTCCTTGATCGACTTCTCGTTCTGCTTCACGAACGGCTGATCGAGCAGGCACACGGTCGAGTAATAGCTCTCGAGTTTGCCCTCGACGATCTTTTGCACGACGGCCGGCGGCTTGCCGGCGACCGCCGCAGCGGCGATCTCGCGCTCTTTGGCGAGGTCGGCCTCAGGCACTTCCTCACGCGTCACATACAACGGCGCGGCGGCGGCGATTTGAAGGCAGAGATCCTTCACAAAAACGCGGAAGCCCTCGTTGCGCGCGACGAAATCGGTCTCGCAGTTGACCTCGATGAGGACACCAACTTTGCCACCGACGTGGATGTAGCTCTCGATCACGCCTTCCTTGGTCGCGCGGCTGGAGAGCTTGTCGAGCTTTGAGCCGAGCTTCTTGCGCAGGATCGTGGTCGCCTCCTCGATGTTACCGTTGGACTCGGTGAGAGCCTTTTTGCAGTCCAGCAAACCCGCGCCGGTTTTGACGCGCAGATCGCTGACCATTTGAGCGGTGATAGGTGTGCTCATTAAAAAATATTCTTCCGGTGAATTACTCGGCCTTGACGGCGGGACGCTTGGCTTTGATCGGCTTTTTCTTCAGCGCGGCCCCTTCGACCTCGCCCTCAACGACGGCGGCCACATCGGCCGGGAGATCGACCTTGGCGAGCACATCATCGTCACCGACCACCGGGGCGGCGGTTTCGACGCCGGCGGTGGAGGCCTTGATGTCGGCCTGACCGCGTTGGGCGCGGCGAGTGTCGCGGAGCGCGAGCCCGTTCTGAATCGCGGCCGTCACCGTCTCGACGATGATGCGGATCGACTTCACGGCGTCATCGTTGCCTGGAACCGGATGCGACACCGTGGTCGGATCGGAATTCGTGTCCACGAGCCCGACGCAGGGGATGCCAGCGCGAGCCGCCTCGGCGACCGCGATTTTGTGGTGGTTCACATCGACGGCGAACATCGCGGCGGGCAAGCCACCCATGTCCGCGATGCCGGCGAAATTTTTCTGCATGCGGGTCATCTCGCGCTTGATGGCGGACTCTTCCTTGCGGGGCAGCTTGGCCATCTCGCCGGAGGTCTCCATCGCCTGATATTTCTTAAACTTGGCGATCGATTTCTTGACCGTCTCGTAATTGGTGAGCGTGCCGCCGAGCCAGCGATCGACGCACATCGGCATGTTCACCGACGTCGCGGCTTCGCGGACGATTTCCTTGGCTTGGCGCTTGGTGCCGACGAAGAGCACATTACCGCCGTTGGCGACGGTGTCCTCGAGGAATTGGCAGGCCTTGCTGAGCGCCTCGTGGGTCTTGCCCAGATCGATAATCGTCACGCCCTGGCGGTGATCGAAAATGAAGGGCTTGGAACGGGGGTTCCAACGCTTGGTCTGGTGGCCGAAGTGGACGCCTGCGTCGAGCAGGTCCTTGGGAGTTACACTGATGCTCATAGTGATCTGATGTATCTGGCGATAATCAGGCCGGCCGTTGGGCCGCCTTGCGATCGATGGATGCGGTTTGGTTTTGGTTGATGGTGGTTCCTGACAAAGAGTCGGCCAAAAGACCGGGCGGCACCGCAGGTGGCAAGCGCGAATTCCGGGAAAAATCGAAAATGGCGTTGACAGAGCCGGACACGCTGAAGACCTTCCGCGTCCCTTTGTTGCAGGGTGGAGCAGCCTGGTAGCTCGTCAGGCTCATAACCTGAAGGTCGTTGGTTCGAATCCAACCCCTGCACCCAATTTGAGATGCGCGACTGGCGCGACCGGAGTCGGTCGGCAGTTCGCACTCTCAGTCGGCCTTCGCCCCTGCCGCCACCCAGGCGGCGATGACTGCCCTCTCCTGCTCCGTGATTTGCGTGAGATTTCCGAGCGGCATCATGCGCGTGACCACGACCTGTTGGTAGATGCGCTGGGCGTTTTTCAAAATCTGATCCGGCGCGTGGAGGAGCACGCCGGCGGGCGGTTGCGGCAAGCCGGGAAACGTCGGCGTCGGCGAATGGCAGTTGATGCACCGCTCGCCCATGATCGCCCGCACCCGCGCGAAGTTCACCGGCCCTTCGACCGGCGGCAGTGCGATAATCCTTGGCGCTGTCCACCATGCGACGACGCCCAGCAAAACCGTTGCGAGCGCCGGATATTGCCACGCCAGCACACCTTTGTGCCGGCGGTTGAAAAAGTGCCGGATGCTCACGCCGGCCGCCATCAACAGTGCGAGCACTGCCCACGCGCGCGGGTGGCCGTAAGTCGAGGCGTAGTGGTTGCTGATCATGATGAGCAGCACCGGCAGCGTGAAATAGTTATTGTGCACACTGCGCTGCTTGCCGCGCAGCCCGTGAATCGGATCGGGCAGACCACCCGCGCGCATCGCCTCAACCATTTTTTTCTGCCCGGGGATGATCACGAAAAAAACATTCGCGACCATGATGGTGCCGATGGCCGTGCCGACGTGCATGAACGCCGCGCGACCGCCAAACGCTTGATGCAGCATCCATGAGAGCGCCACCAGCAGCGCAAAAACCACCACGCCCAGCAGCCCGTCGCGTCGGCCCAGGGGCGAACGGCACAACCCATCATAGACGAACCATGATCCCGCCATACTCGCCGCCCCGATGCCGATGGCCTGCGCCGGCGACAGGGCCGCCACCGAGGCATCCAGCATCATCGAGCCCGCCCGCAGCCAATAAACGACCACGAGCAGCGCCGTGCCGGAGAGCCACGTGGTGTAGGCCTCCCATTTGAACCAATGCAGCCTTTCCGGGAGCGTGGCCGGGGCGACGGCATATTTTTGCGGGTTGTAGAACCCGCCGCCATGCACGGCCCAGAGCTCGCCGGAGACGCCCTTCTTCGCGTTCTCCGAACCCGCGGCGGGCGGCTCCAGCGAGTTGTCGAGCCAGATGAAATAGAACGACGACCCGATCCACGCGATCCCTGCAATCACGTGCAGCCACCGCAGCATGAGACTCAGAAAATCGATCAAGTGGGCGTCCATGGTGCGGCGTGCGGAGCGTAAAGCTCGCGCGATGCCAATCGGCGCGCGCCACACCCGCAAGCCAACTCCGCGCTTGCGCGCGGCGGGGCGCATCCGGTTTTCTGGCGCGATGCACGTCTCGTTCAACCT
>JBDSGI010000421.1:0-2950 GCA_039919035.1 Opitutaceae bacterium | reverse complement strand
GCCGCGCCGGCCGGCGAGGTTGACGTAGTTGGCGGCGTTGAGGTGGCCGCGCTGGAAAAGCACGCCGGCGCGGAGCCGGTGGGGGAATCCGGCGAGCGTGCCGTTGTAGGTGGCCACGGCACTGAGCACAAAGTCGTTCGAGAGCTGGTCGATGACCTGAAAGATCGGGTGATCCAGGTCCTTGTAGGACCATGCGGCGCTGAAATCCCAGACCGTGGGGCCGGTGCGGACGGTGGTCTTGCTGGCGACGCGGAGAAGGTCGAAATCGCGGTGCTGGTCGAGGGCGACGTTGCCGGCGTTGGCGAGTTTCGGGGTGGTGCGGACTTGGGCCTTGGTGAGGTTGCCGGGCAGTTCGGAATCGCTGCGCACGGCGGTGAAGTAGAGGCGCGTCTCGGCGTGGTCGGAGAGGCGGAGGCCGGCGTTGGTGAAGAGGCGCTGGTTGCTCTGCTGGGCGTGAGCGCGGAAGCCGTCTTGCGACTGATGGGTGAACGACGCGTAGGCGTCCGCGTCTCCGCGCGTGAAGCCATCGGCGACACTCGCGCGGAAGTAGCGCCACGCGCCGAGTTCGAGGCGCGCGAGGCCGGTGGCGTCACGGCCCGTGCGCGAAACGTAATCGATCGCGCCGCCGAGTGTCGAGGCGCCGGCCGCGAGGGCGTTGCCGCCGCGCCAGACGTTGATGTAGGCGGCGCTGAGCGGCTCGAAGGCCTGCATGTCAAAACTGCCGTCGGCCAGATTCAGCGGCGTGCCGTCCTGCAGGATGCGCAGGCCGCGGCCGTGAAACGTGCGCTGGAGACCGGAGCCGCGGATGGAGAGGCGCGACTCATCGGAGCCGAAGCGCGATTGGGCGAGAACGCCAGCGGAGAGGCCGAAAGTGTCCTCGACGGTGGAGGCGCGCCCGCGCAGAAAGCGCGCGGCGTCGATCGTCTCGGCGCCGCCGGCGGTGAGCGCGAGCTCGGTGCGGGCGGCGTCAATCGTGGGGACGGTGAGTGGTTTGGTGCGGTCGGCGGTGACGTCGAGCCGGCCGAGTTGGACCGGTTGGTCGGCAGCGGCCGAGGAACGCTCGGCGCCGAAGCCGGCGAGCGGGAGGGCGAGAATGAAGGCAGCGAAACAGCGAGGGAAAGAGGACATGGCAAAGGCGTGGCGGACGCTGAGGCGCCCTCCGCGTGCACGCGGGCGCGGAGGTGGTTCGCCTAGGGCGAACAGGTTGGGCAAAACCGCGCGCGCAGTTATCAGCGCGGCGCGGACACGGCGGTGCGGGGGCGCGTCAGGCGCGCGGCGGGGGCACTGGCACGTCCTCGGTGCGACTCGGCGCCGCGCTCGCCAGCGTGGCCGGCCAGTCGCCGGGAGAATGAGAAATGACGAAAATCGGATTCGCGTGATACGCGAGGAGCAGCTTCTCCACCGCGCGCTCGGTGGTCGGCGGCACGTGTTGTTGGGCCGCTTCCTTGGCGCTGGCGACGCCGAGGCACATTTCGCAGGGCTTGGCGGGATCGAAGGTTTCGCGCAGCGCGGCGGTCACACTCATGGTCTGCGCATAGCCGGCAAACATCTTGGCCCACGCCACGACCTGCACGCCGTCCAGCAAGCCGCCGTTGGCGCAGAGCCACGCGAAGAGCAGACTGAAGCTGGCGATTTTTTTTCGCACGCGGGCGAAGGGTGCGCAAGACTCGGCGCGGCGGGCAAGCGTGATTTACCGGCGGGAGTGTGACTGTTACAAATCCGGTGGCACGTTATTCACATTGCTAAAAAAAGAATTGAAACACGACCGCGTCTCGGGCGTCGAAGGGCCGATGAATTGTGGAATGAAAGCGGAAGGTTGGCGATGGCCCGTGCTGGCTGGGCTCGTCGTTTGGGCGGCGGCGGCCGGATTATGGTCCGCCGAGGCGGCGTCCCATAGTCGCGACACGCTCGTTTACAAGGACGGCGACCGCGTGCAGGGCGCGCTCGTCAGCGACGCCGGCGGCACGCTCGTTTTTAAATCCGAGCGCTTCGGGGAACTGCGCGTGCCCGCGACCGAGGCGGTGATAATCAAGGCGGAAAAACCGGCGGCACTCACGGCGGTGGCGAGTGCGGCGCCACCGGCCGCCGAGCGACCAGCGACGGCGAGCGAGAAGGAGGAGGCGGAGCGGGTGTCGCTGTGGGATTTGTTTTCGCCGGCGGTCCTCACCGCCCGGGTCCGGAATTATTTCGGGCCGTGGCACGGACGGCTCTCGTTTTCGAGCGAGTTCGTATCCGATTTCGCCGACCGGAACAACAGCTCCTACGAGGCGAATCTTAAGCGCAAGTGGAAGGTCGACGAGGTGCAGCTCAACGCGCGCTACGATTACAACCAAACCGACAGCGTGACGACGACCGACCTGATGAAGCTCTCGGGGCTGTGGCGCCATGACTTCAGCGCGCGATTCTTTGGCCAATACCGGCCGAGCTCCGAGTGGAACCGGGCCACGACGCTGCGCGGCGCGCCGAACGACTACCTGTTGCTCCAGCAAGAACTCGGGGGGGGCTGCCAGGTGCTGGCCACACCCAGCCGCAAGCTGCGCGTGGGTGTCTCGCAAAATCTTTTCGACACGTGGAGCACCGTCGGGCCGAGGATGCACACGGTGTCTCGCGGCGTGGTCTCCGCGTTCGAGGAGGCCGAACTCGTCCTGCCTTGGCGCATCACGATCGCGCAGCGCGGCGTCTGGTATCCGGTGAACGCCCAGGCCGATGGGTGGGAAAACCGGCTCGACCTCAGCAAGAAACTCACGGAGACGCTGAGCACCTCCCTCCGGCATGAAGTCCGCCGCAACAATCCCGATGGCAGCTCGCAGGATTATACGCGGCTAAAGCTGCTCTTCGGCCTGGATTTCTAGTGGGATTCGATAATGACTTGGTCGGGTGGAGGGCGTCTGGCTTGCAGACGCCAGTTTTCGCGCTGGCAATGGCCCGTCGTCTGCGAGCCAAACACCCT
>JBDSGI010000420.1:0-7014 GCA_039919035.1 Opitutaceae bacterium | reverse complement strand
AAATACATCGCGCCGTCCTTCGGGTGGATGATCGCGTCGGTGAGCGGGAGCGGCGTGCCGGCGATGAACTCCTCCTTGGTCGCCTTGTAGCTCGCGCCGTCAGGCGTGAGATGGACCGCGAAGAGCTTGCCCCAGCTCCAATCGAGGGAGAAAAGCGCGCGCTGGTATTTCGCGGGGAATTTCGCGCCGTAGCCGAAGGTGACGCCCGTGGGCGAGCCGGGACCGATGTTCAGCACCGCCCCGAGGGTGTCGGGGTAGAATTCGGGGCGCTTGCCGGCGCCGTTGCGCCAGCCAAACTCCGCTCCGCTGATCACGTGGTTGAGGCGCGTCGGGCGATACCACGAAGTGTTGAAATCATACTCCATGTCGGCGTCGTAGGTGAAGAGTTCGCCGTCGCGATTCACCGCCGCGTCGAAGATGTTGCGGAATCCGGAAGCGTAGGCGGCGAACTCCTTGCCGTCGGGCGTGAAGCGGTAAATTACGCCGCCGGGTGCGAGGACCTCGCGCATGAAGCCGCGGCCATCGGGCATGCGCGGCAGCAGATGATCTTCCCCGTAAAACGGCGGGATAGGCGAATTTGCCGCAAACTGGGTGGGCTTGGTGCCGTTGCCGGTAATGAGATAGAGCGCCTTGCCGTCGGGCGTGGGCACGATCGCGTGGACGCCATGGTCGCCGCGTGCCTCAAAGCCGCGGAGCAGTTCGACCTTGTCGAGTTTGTCGTCTCCGTTGCTGTCGGTGATGCGATAAACGCCGCTCGTAATCTTGTTTTCGTAGTCGTTGACGCCGACGTAGAGCGCACCGAACGCGAAGACCATGCCGTTGATTGCGCGAATCTCGGCGGGCATCTGCTCGACGGCGGAGCGCTCGAGGGTTTTGCCCGGCGCGGGCGGCGTAAAGCGGTAGAGCCCGCCGTATTGGTCGCTCGCGTAGATGCGCCCGCGGTCATCGGCGCAGAGATTCACCCAGGAGCCCTGCTCGACGCCGGGAACGGAATAGATGAGTTCAACCGCAAAGCCCGGCAGCGCCTTGATGCGGCTCACCGGCGTGGCCTTATTTTCGCCGATCGCAGGGCCCACGGCGGCCGGGCGGTCCGGCGCTTTGGCGGCCTTGGGGGCTTTCTTTTCAGCGGCCGGCGCGAAAACCGAGCTGAGGACGACACACGCGAGGAGGAGACGGGGAATTTTCATGGTATCGAGGACTGGACGAATAGGAGAGCGGAAGGAATCGAAAGCAGCGATCTGAAACTAAGGCGCGCGCGCCGCCGCGCGGTTGAAGTAGACGACGGCGTTCTTCGATTCGCGGCCCGCGAGGATGAGATCGGTGCGGCCGTCGCCATCGACGTCGACCGCCTTGAGATCGTAGGCCTCCTGTTTGTTGCCGGTGTCGATGTCCTGCGGCATGAAATTTCCGCGACCGTCGTTCTCATACCAGCGGACGACGTGGGTCGTGTAGGACGCGACCGCGACATCGAGATCGCCGTCGCCGTCGAAATCGCCGACAGCCAGCGCGTGCGGGTTGGCGAGATCGGCGTCGATTGGGTGCTTGGTCCAATTTGGGCCCTCGAACCAGAACACGCCCTTGCCGTGGCCACAGGCACCGACGGCATCGAGCCGCCCGTCGCGATTGAGATCGGCCGCCTTGATGTTCGTCGCTCCTTTTTCCTGCGCGATCAGGTGCTTCGTCCAACCGGACGAGTCGCTCGCGCCCCGCTCCCACCACGTGAACGTGCCCGCGCCAGAGTCGCCGAGTAAGATATCGCCGCGCCCGTCGTGATTTACGTCGGCAAAATCTAGATAGTGCGGCCGACCGTCGGCGCCCGACCGCGTGACGGTGTGCCGGACTGCGCCGTTGGGACCCTTGAGCGAAAACCACGCCACGCTGTTCGGAAACGCCGGCCCGTTGATGCTCGTTGCGATCAGGCCGGGCTGGCGGTCGCCGAGGATATCCGCCGCGTGCAACCCGTGAATGCCGTTGAGCTCGCGATCGACTATGTGCAGGGGCCACTGCGCCCCGGCGCGCCGCGGATTCTCGAGCCAGGCCACGCTGAAATCCGGCCCGGTCGGCTGGGGCGGAAGCGGCGATTTGTCCTTGGCCTGCGCGGCACGAAATTCAATCCATGGAACTTGGTAGCGGCCCAGTGCGAGGTCGTTCGCGCCGTCGCCGTTCGCGTCGAGGGAGACGCAGTAGAGCAGCTTGCCCTCTTTGGCGTCAAAGATGGTTTCGGTTTTCCAGTTCGCGGTATCGATGGCGAAGACGCGCGTCACCCCCATCGCGAGCAGCTTCTTCCTTCCTTCGCCGGTCGGATCAATCGCCTCGACACTCCAGATCGATTCGGGGAGCGGAAAGGCCCGGCGTTCCCACGTGATCTTGCTAGTTTTCACCGGCACTGAAGTCGGCGCGGGTTCGAAAACCGCTTGAGCCAAATCGAGCGCGTAGATCATGCCTTCGTAGCTTAAGACGTAGAGTTTTCCCTGCTCGTCGGCCGCGAACGACGCCGGGCTCTCCGGCGCCACTGCGATTTGGCGCATCGCACCGAGCTGCCGATCGTGCTGCGTGACGCCGAAGATCATCCGGGAGGTGTAGTCGGCGAAAACGTAGACCCCGTTGAACGACGGGCTCTCATCGCCCCGGTAAACGTAGCCGCCAGTGACCGAGTTGCCGTAGCGCCGCCGATAGGCGGCGACGGGGGGCGTGTAACGCTCGCCCGCGCGCCGCCGCAGATTGGAGAAAGGCTCGAAGGCCTCGTAGACATTCCAGCCGTGATTCTCGCCGCGCCGCACAATGCCAACCTCCTCGACGCGATCCTGGCCGACATCGCCTACCCATAGATCGCCGGTGAGCGAATCAAAACTAAATCGCCATGGTTCGCGGAAACCTACGGCCCAGATTTCGGGACGCGCGTCGACGCGCTCGCGAAACGGATTATCCGTCGGAATCGCATAGGCCAGCCCGGCCTCGCGGCGGTCGACATCGATGCGCATCATTTTTCCCAGCAGCAGCGCGAGGTTTTGCGCGTGGCCGTTGGGATCCTGCTGCGGCCCCGTGTCGCCCATCCCGAAGTAGAGCATTCCGTCCGGCCCAAACTGGAGGCAGCCGCCGGTGTGATTCTGCGTCACCGCGGGAATCTTGATGATGACGCGGGCCGGCTCGCCGGAGTCGGTGCGGAAATCCGGTGCCGCGCGCCGCTCGACGATCAGGGTCGCCATCTCGCGATCGTCGGCGACTTGGTGCTTTACGAAGTAGCGGCGGTTTTCTCGAAACATGGGATGAAACGCGACGCCGAGCAGCCCGTTCGGCCCGCGCTGCGAAAACACGTCGTCGGCGAAATCCACAAAGAGCGTCTTGGCGAAACCGTCGGCCGTTTTTTCGAGCAGCCAGATTTTTCCGGATTGGTGCCCGACGAGAAACGCTCCGCCGCCGCCCGGCACTGCGCCCAGCCACGTGAGGCCGAGCCGCACTTCGCCGGGCTGACGCACCACGGTGCTCGGGAAGCGCATCGCCTCGGGGATCAGCGGGCGCAACCGGGCGGGCTTTGCGAGCAGGGTAATTTCGTCGGGTATGCCGCGGTTCGCCGAGAGTGAATTCGCCGGCTGCTTGAGGCTCGCGAGAAACTCTACGAGGTCGGTAAACTCCGCGACCGTGAACGCGGCATGCAGCCCCTCGGGCATGAGCGAGGTCGGGCTCTCGCGCTGTGCCTTGACGGCTGAGGTCGGGACGCTGGACAACACGCCGTCTGCGCCCATGAGCGCGACCGTTTCGTTATCGGCTTTCTTAATCACGCCGTAGAACGACTCGCCCGATTTCGTCTCGATGATCGTCGCGCCGTAACCGACGGCAATCGTCGCTGAAGGCTCGAGGATCGCGGTGATTAAGTCCCGGCGCGATAGTGCGTCGCCGACCGCCAACAAATCCGGCCCCGCCTTTCCGCCGCTGCCGTCGATCGTGTGGCACGCCGCGCACGCCGCGCGATCCGTCGCGAAGAAAAGCGCCCGGCCCCGCCCGACGTTGCCGTCGCGAATCGCCGCCCAATCGCGATACTGTTTTGGCGTGCGGGCCGTTTCGGCGGCGGGCGCCCTCGAAGCAAGCACCGCGCACCCCATAAGCAGGCAGCAAAGTCTCATTGGGCTTTCCGCTTGCCCTTTTTGGCCGCGGGCGCGGCGGCGCCCGGTGGCACATCGGTCATCGCGAGGCGGCGATTTTCGTCGTCCTGCTTTTTCCATAATGCCTCAAGCTCGCGCACCTTGTCAGGACGCGAGGCGGCGAGGTTCTTCGATTCGCCCCGATCGGTCGCGAGGTCGTAGAGTTCCCAATCACCCGCAGCGAGGGCGACGAGTTTCCAGTCACCGACGCGGATGGCGCGGTTGTCCTCGTGCTGCCACCAGAGCGCGGCATGGGGCACCGTGACATCTTTTGCGAAGGCCGGAACCAGACTGCGGCCCGGCGGCGGCGGCACAGCAAAGCCCTTAATCGCGGCCGGAATCTTGGTGCCCGAAATTTCCAGCAGAGTGGGCACGACGTCGACGAGGTGGGTCGGCGTGTGGCGGAGTTCGCCGCGCGCGGCGATGCCCGCCGGCCAGTGGGCGATCAGGGGTGTCGAGATGCCGCCCTCATGGACCCACGTCTTGTGGCGACGGAAAGGCGTGTTACTCGCGCTTGACCAGCCGGGCCCAAGACAGAGAAAGGAGTTCGCCGAACCCATCGGCACGGCGGGATCGTGGCCGTCGCCGCGGACCATCATCTCGGCGCTCGCGCCGTTGTCGGAGGCGAAAAGAATCAGCGTGTTTTCGTAGGCCCCCATCGCCTTGAGCTGCGCGATCACGCGGCCGATTTCCTGGTCCATGCGGTCGACCATCGCGGCGTGGATGGCCATCTTGGCGGACTGGAATTTGCGCTGGGACTCGCTCAGCTCGACCCACGGGATCGGGCGGTTGACCTCGTGGGGCCCCAGCTTGGCGATGTCGGCGGGAAACGCATAGGGCGGGCCGACGTCCCGCTCCATCTCGGGCAGCGGGTGGTTGACGATCCCCATTTTCTTGAGGCGCGCGTAGCGGGCCTCGGCCATGGCGTTCCAGCCGTCGCGATAGGTGTCGTGGTATTTGGCGATGTCGGCCGCCGGGGCGTGCAGCGGAAAATGCGGCGCCGTGAAACAGAGGTAGTGATAGAACGGCCGGCTGGAAAACTTCGCGGCATGTTCCGCGAGGCTCTTCACCGCGTGATCGGCGGTCGCGGTCGTGACGTAGTAGTCGGGCGTCTGGACGTTGGGCACGCCATCGTCAGTGTTGCCGGGCGCCTTGAAGAAATTGCTCTGGCCGCCGCCGATTTCGAAGCTGCGGTCGAAGCCGTTTTCGACCGGCTTGCCGTCGATGTGCCACTTGCCGGAGTGATAGGTGCGGTAGCCGGCGGGACGCAGAAATTCGGTCACGAGCGGCGCCCAAGCCGGCCGGATGCCGCGGTTGCCGCCGCCGCTGGCGACGCCCGGCACGGTGTCGCGGCGCACCTGCTGCGCGTAGTAGCCCGTCGTGATCGCGGCGCGCGAGGGCCAGCAGCGCGCGGTGTTGTAGGCTTGGGTAAACCGCAGACCACCGCGCGCGAGCGCATCGAGATTTGGCGTCGCGATTTCCCCGCCGTAGCAACCGAGATCGGAAAATCCCAGATCGTCAGCCAAGATGACAAGGATGTTGGGCGGGGCGGCGGATGACACCAACGTGGCAAAGCCCAAGGCGGCGGCGGCGAGTAGGGTTTTCATGGGGAAGGTGCTATATCAGCCCTTCCGGCCGAGGCGACGCAAGCGCGTGAAACATGAAACGACGCCGACACGATCCCCTTGCGCGTGGAGCGCCGGGCGCTAGGTCTGATCCCATGTATGCCTCCGCATCCGCCCGGTATTTCCGCCGCGCCTTCCTTTTGGCGGCGGGCGTCGCGGCCGGTGCGATGCTGTTGGCGCAGGGAAGGTTTTTCGGCGGCGGGCAAGTTTACGTGCCACCGAACGCCCGCACGGCGCGCGAGATTGGCACGCGCAGCACGGGCACGCCGCTGTGGGAAAATCCGCGCGGCTTTACCAGTGAGGTCTTCACGTTTGCCCGGCTCCGCTACGATGCGGCCCCGCGTCCGTCTGGCTCCCGGCGCGGCGGCTGGACCACCGATCTGCCGGATGCGGATTTGAATCTTTCCTACCGGCTGCAGCAGCTCACGTCGCTCCGGGTTGACCCGGACTGCCGGCTGATTCGCGCCAGCGATCCGGACCTCAACGAATATCCGTTTCTCTTCGCCGCCGCGCCCGGCGCGATGGGCCTGACGGAGCCGGAAATCGTCGCGCTGCGAAACTACCTGCTCAACGGCGGCTTCCTGCTGATGACGGATTTCTGGGGCGACGAGGATCTCGCCCACGTCGAGCGGTTGTTTCAGATCGTGCTGCCGGGAAAACGCATGGAGGAACTTCCCATCGAGCACCCGCTCTACCGGATGGTCCTGACGATTCGGGAAAAGGTGCAGGTGCCCAACATCCGCATCGGCCTGAAAATCCCCAATACCCAGATTCACCACCGGGTGATTTTCGACGAGAAGGGCCGGCTGCTCGTGATGGGCCTGCACAACTCCGACGACAGCGACGGCTGGGAGCGCGAGGGCGAGAACGCTGAGTATTTCGAGAAATTCTCCGAGCGGATCGCCTATCCGCTCGCGATAAATATCATCTGCTACGTGATGACCCACTGAGGGCCAAACCGCCGGGCTGCCAGGTGGAAACCGGGCCGGCGAAGCGACAGGGAAAGCGCCGTTTACTCGCCTTTTTTCCGGGCCTTCCGGTCCATCTTGAAATCGATCGGCTGGCCGGCGAGGGCCTTGCGGTAGTTGGCGAGCTGAGGATCTTGCGTGCGCTCCATGTAGCGGAGGAGCTGCTGCTTCATGCGTGCGATTTCGGCAGCGTAAGCGGGGTTGCTGATTTCGTTGCGCCGTTCGCTTTCGTCCTTCGTGAGGTCGTAAAACGCGAGCACGTTGCCGTGGATGAGCTGGTCA
>JBDSGI010000419.1:0-5260 GCA_039919035.1 Opitutaceae bacterium | reverse complement strand
ATGGGGGATTCCCGTCGACGCGGGGGTGGCCTCCCGCGAAACACGCGAATAGGCGTGAACCTTTTCCTCGCTAGTCGGACCCCGTGTTTCAAACTCCGCTCGCGGTCAGCTTTCCCGCTTCCCCAAGATGAACTCTGAAATCACACTGCCCCGCTTCCCGAGGCGTCTTCTTTTCGCACTCGGGGTCGCCCGAGTCGCCGCAGGGTTGTTCGTTGTTATCGTTGCCCAGCCGCGTGGGATCTTCGCGGCAGAAACTCCGCCGCCCTACGACGCAAAGGAGCACTACACCAAATACGAATACCGCATCCCGATGCGCGATGGTGTGAAGCTCTTCACGTCGGTGCTGGTGCCGAAAGACGCGTCGACGACGCACCCGTTCTTAATCACGCGGACGCCCTATGGCGTCGCACCGTATGGCGCGGACGAGTATTCCACGGCGGGGGTCCAGCGGCTGCTATCCTAAAGGCCGGCTACATCTGGGTACGGCAGGACGTTCGCGGCCGCAGATTATCGGAGGGAAAGTTTACCCGACGCTGACCGCTCACCGGGCTCGCCGTGGTCGCGGAATCCAGTCTGACGAGGCCGATAATCGCAGGCAGACCCCGCCCTTGACCCCGTTGACACCCTCGGGATCAGGATGTCTGGGGCTACTAGAGCGCGATCGTGTTCTCCCGAGACTACGCCCGCTGAGTGGGGATGACGCCGTCGCATTATCGCGAACGGCCGGAGAAGGTGTAACGCGCAGCCGCCTGTCGCTACTGCCGGGCCAGCGAGGGAGGCTGCGCGGCGGCGAGCGCCATCGCCGCCCAAGCCGTGCCGGCGGCGGAAATGAACTGGTCTCTGCCGTATGGGAATCCGCTTTCAAAATACGGCTGCAGCCAGATCGCCCGCGTCTTCACCTGCCACGTGCCGTCATTCGCTTGGGTGCGGAGTAAAAAGTTAACTCCGTTCTGATAAATCGGGTTGGCGGCGGACATACGGCCGGCGGTGCTCAGCGCGTAGAGCGCCTGCCCGGTGGCGTAAGCATCGGACTCAAGGTCCGGGAATTGACTCCAGCCGCCATCCGTCCGCTGCATCGCCGCCAGCGCGCGAACCGCGTCGACGGCCGGCTTCGCGCCGCCCCAGGCGAGGCCCAGCAGGTGGAACGCGCGATCCTGCGTGGACTCGGGTTTCGCGCGCTGAAGCCAGGCGACGGCCCGGGCCGTCGCCTGCTCCGCCGTTGCTTCGTGACCGGCGGGCGCATAGTGCTTGAGGGAATAGATGGACAAGGCCGCCGCGGTAAAGTCTCCGACACCCATCGGTGGCCGCCGGCTTTCGCTGGTCGACCAATGTCCTTCCGGCGATTGCATGGCGAGGATCAGGCGCACGACGGCATCCGTGTAGTCGTTTTTGGGCGCCCCGTTCATCCCAAAGTCGAAAAGTTCCCAACCCTTGCTGGCGACAGTGACGAATTCCAAATCCATGACACGTTCTGTCGATGGCATGGCCGAAGCGGGCAATTGCGGGATCTCGCGCGGCGCTTTCAGTCCACGACTGCGGGCGAACGCGGCGGCCGCCGACGGCAGATCTTGGGAGTGGCACGAGTTGCAACCGCCGATCCGGATGAAATTGTAACTCTGCTTTTCCGTCATCGCCAGCGCGCGTTCCACCGCGTCAGGAATCGTAGGCTGGCGCTCTCCCCGGCTGGTTTGCACGGCGGCGGGCGCCGATCTTTCCGGGGGCGTGGCGCCGAGCAGTCGGGCGACGGCGGTGTGGCCGTGTTTGGCCGCGAGGTCGCGGGCCGTCTCATCGTAATCCCCCGTGAAGCTGGTGTCGGCTCCCTTCGCCAGCAGCAGATTCACCACGCCGGCCGGCGTCGTGTCGGAACTGGCCGCCAGCATCAGCGGCGAGAAGCCGCGGATATTGCGCACATTCACGTCGGCACCGTGTTCGAGCAACAGGCGGACGATCACTTCGTTGCCGGCGGTGCCGGCGTTGCCCAGAGCCGTTTCATTTCGCTTGGTTTGGACCCGGGCATCGGCTCCGCGCTCCAGCAGCAGTGTGACGGCGGCCGGGCTTCTTCCCTGCGTAGCCGCCATCATCAGTGCGGTCGCGCCCGCGCTATCCTTCGTATCAACTGCCGCTTTCGCGTCGAGCAGGAGCCGCAACGCCACGGCATCGCCGCGGTCGGCCGCCGCCATCAGCGGCGTTCTTCCGCCGGCCGTGCGCAGGTTCGGATTCGCACCCTTTTCGAGCAGGAGGCGGAGGGTGGCCTGACCGCTTCCCAGGATAGCCGCCAAGTAGAGTGGCGTCTGGCCGCCGGCCAGCTTCGCATTGACCATGGCTCCGCGCGCCAGCAGCAGGCGCGCCTTGGCCTCTTCCGATACGGCCCAGTGCAGCGGCGTCGAGGCGCGGCTGTTCTTCGCATTTACGTCCGCGCCGGAATCAATCAGCCACTGCAGCGTCTCAAGCGTGCCAAAGCCGGCGGCGTGGTGCACCAAGGTTGATTTGCCGTTGTCCGTCGCCTTCAGCAGTTCCGGATTCGCCTTCAACAGCATTTCGACCTCGGAGCGCGACTTCGAACGCACCGCTGTGATTACCTCGGCCAGCTTCGGATCGATTGGCTTCGGCGGCAGTTCAGCCGCGACATCGTTCCGGAAATCAGCCCCCTGATCAATCCACGCGCGCAACAGGCCGATTTCCGCCACCGTCAACGGCTCCCCCTCAGGCGGCATCTGATCGCCGCCGTCACCATCCACCAGCTTGCGCACCATTTTGCTCTCCGCACTCTTGCCAGGAACGATGACCGGGCCGTAGTCCCCGCCGCGCAGCGCGTTCTGCCGGAGGTCGAGCCGCAGGCCCGACTGCTGCTTGCCATTGCCGTGGCATTCGTAGCAGTGCTTCTCGAGCAACGGTTTGACGTCCTTGATGTAGTCGACCTGCACCGCCAAGGGCGGCGGGAGATTCAGTTCCGCAGCCAGCGAGAGTGACGATGCGAGCAGGAACCCGAGGGCCGAGCGTATCCCTTTTGATCGCACGATTCGTGCGACGTGGGACCGGGGGAAGAAGGCATTCATGGGACATACGGCCTCGTGCCGCATTAATTGTTTTAGTTCTAAGCCGGTGCGAGTAACCCAGCTGCGCCCCAGGGGATGGACGTGGTCGATCGCATTGTGGAAGGCGCCACCGAGCGCAAGCTAAAACACAAAAAAGGGAAACAAAAAGAGTCATGTCGTGTTGGTCGCAAAACGAGCCTTAACCGCCGTGTCGCGACTCTGCCTATAGCCACTGTTCCCCGGCACCAATGCCTGCTGTGAAGGGGCGAGTGCGGGGTGTTCGTCGGTGTCCGTCCTCCGGTCTTCGCGGTCCTTCTTCGCGTCGGCTCCCGACGCTGACCGTTAGCCGGCCCTAAGATTGCATCCACCCTTAGTTTTCCCTCGCATCCCACCCGCCATGATCAAATCGACCCTTCGCCCCGGCCCGCCACTTGGGATTTGCCGCGGGAGGATTTTGGCGGACTATTCAGCCACCGCCCAGAGCTGATCTTTCGTCCGGACGACGAGCGTTTTCCCGACGAGTGCCGGCGTGCTCCGAACTCCCTCTGCGAGCGAGTTGCGCGCGACGACGTCGAGTTTTTCCCCGGTGCGCAAAATAGTGACCATGCCACGTTCGCTGGTGAGAAGAATAAAGCCGTTGGCGGCGATGGGAGATCCGACGTATTGGCCGCTGGCCCCAACCGGTTCACGGTCAATGACACGTTCGCCAGACTTGGCCCGGAAGGCTGACAGGCGCCCGCCGTCGGCGATGACGTAGACATACCCGCGATAGTAGAGCGGAGAGGGCATTTCGTTGAGACCCTTCGTGGTTTCCCAAGCGACATGTGTATCCGTGGCGTCGTCCCGCGCGCCCGGCCGGATGGCGACAAAGCGATCGGAGTTTCCCCGGCCGAGGGTCGAAGCGGTGAATGCGCTCCACTCCTCCTTCGTCACGATCGCGTTCTTGTCGGCGTCCGCGTATTTCAGGAGGGCGCGGATCTTCATCATGTTGCCCGCGGTTTCCTTGGGCACCTCCGCGCGAATCTGCCAGAATGCGGTCTCCGGCACTTCCTCGATCGCGAGGTTCCCGTCCTTGTTCGCATCGTAGGCGGAGGTCAGAAAATCCCAATTGAGCTCCCGGGGTGCGGGCTCGGAAGGATCGCCCATGCCCTTCGACCCGGTGAACAACAGGCCATCGCCGGCCACAGCCGTAGCGATCGCGCTGTTGCCCCAGCCGCTGACCCACCACTTGGGTTGCCCCGTGGCCGGGTCGTGCGCGGTCAGCGCGCCGCGGCCCAGGACCATCAATTCCTCAATCCCGTCGTGGCGCCATAGCATGGGCGTGGAATGACTGTCGCGGGCCAGCGGGCGGGCGATGTCCCAAACGGTTCTCCCCGTCGTCGGGTCGAGCGCGAGCAGGTGTGAGTTGGCGGCGCGGCCGTCGCGTTGCACGATTAGGCGGCCTCCGATGAGCACGGGGGAACTCGCCGAACCGTATTGCACTGGCAGCATCGGAAGCGGCCGCCGCCAGACTTCCCGGCCGGTGAAATCGTATGCGAGGACACCGAAAGAATTGAAATAAACGTACACTCGCTGGCCGTCGGTACACGGGGTCGACGCCGCTGGCGAACTGAACGCGTGGCAGGATTCGAGCTGTTCCGCCGACACCGCCTGCCGCCACAGTTCGCGCCCCGTCACCACGTCGTAAGCCAGGGTCACGAGTTGCCCGTCCGCAACGCCGGTGAGAAAAATCCGGTTCCCCCACACGATAGGCGAGGAGACACCGTCGGGCGCGGCAGTTCTCCAACTTACGTTCTTGTCAGGGCCGAAGGCGAGCGGCGGGGTCGCCGACTCGGCCACGCCGGAGCAGTTAGGGCCGCGGAATTGCGACCAGTTTTCGTTCGCGAGCCCAAGCGGCGCCAAACTCGCGAACATGAGACCAACCCAGGTCAGAAAGGTATTCATATGGGAGGGAGGGCCCCGTGTGACTCGGGGCGCCCGGAAACGCAAGCCCACAACGCTGGAATCGAGGGCTGGCACCCCCAGCGCCGACAACCACGATCGACCCGTACTCCGACAAGGACTTGGTGCCAAAATTACATTGGCGAATTTCGCGGACTCTGAAGGGGAAACCTAAATGCACCGGGGACGATTTCGGATGCGGCCGCGCGTCCCTCCTGACGCTTGTAGCAGATCGGCCGGCGCGTGACCTCCTTCTCTTTTCGTAACCATAATGTATTTTATGG
>JBDSGI010000418.1:0-3366 GCA_039919035.1 Opitutaceae bacterium | reverse complement strand
CGGGGAGCCGGGACGAGCGCGCCCAATTGAATCACGGCACAAAGGAATTTTCTTTCTCCCGGGTCCGTTCTCCGTCCTCCCGGCGGCGCCACGCGCCCTACTCCAACCTGAGGATCTTTGCCTGCTTGGTCTTGGTCGAACCGACGCCGAGGGTCTCGGCAAATTCAAGAGTGCGGATTTCCTCGTCGATGGGGATGAATCCTTCTTTTTTCCGCTGCGCGTTCATGCGGTCGCGCAGGAGCGCGTCCATCATCACCGGATCGTTGCTCAGCCAGAGCAACGGTTCGGAACGAGTGTAGAGGGAATTAAAAAACGGGCCGCCGATGAACTGGTAATTTTCCAGACTAGCGATCGTAAACATCCATGTCTGCCGCAGTTCGGGGATGGCACTCATCTCGGCGACGGCGGCGGGGGCGTTGGCCGGCGAACGGAAGAAGCGCGCGGTATTCGAGGCGTTCCAGAGCGTGGCGTTTACGAGCGCGCCGTTCACGCCGAGCGTCGGGTGGTCGCTATAAACGGGGAGATTTATCCAAAAATCGGAGTCGAGGAAGAGCGGCGTCGCGAGGAAGCTTTTGCGATCTTGATCGCGCGTCGAGTCGGGCGAGACGCCTTTCGTCTGCTGTTCGGCAAAAATCGGATCGAAGCGCTGCGGAAGTGGCGAGTCGTAGAACCACAGCGGGTCGTAGAACCGGCCGGACTCCAGCACGTAAACGGGATTGCCGTTGAACGGCGTGTGACCCGACACGAGCGAAGGCAAGTAGCCGGTCATGCGGAGCCGGAGGGCGTTGAGGCCAACGAGGAAAATATTCTCGTGCTCAAACCCGCGCCGCTTGAGCGCGTTGATTACGGCCTTGACCAGCGGGAGGGGCGTCGCGAGGCCGGGACCGGAGTCGGTGTAAACCTTCAGGCCGACTTTTTTCTTGGCCCCCGGAACTAGTTTCCGGCCGGTCGCCTGCTCGAAGACCACGATCATCTTCTCGACCTCGCGCTCGTAGGTCGGCTCGTCGAAGGCCGCGAGGCGCGTTTCCCAGACGGGCTCGACCGGGGTGGCGAGCTTGGCGCCGGCGGTGCCCGGTGCGGCCGCCGGCACGGTGGTCGCGCTGGCGGCGTGGGCGGGCGCGCAAAACAACGCGAAGCCAAGAAGCGAAAGGAGAAGCAGGCGCATGGATGGTGTGTCGTCCGGCGGCGAGCGAAGTTTCCTCCGAATCCGCGAAAATTGCACGCGGGCCCGCCGTTCGGGGCGCGGAACTTGACAGCGGGGAGCGCGGGTTGAAAGTGCATTCTTCGCCTAATCGGGGGCGGCGGCACCAGCCGTTGCCCGCCGTCCCGGCCTTCCATGCCCGTCATCAAGCCCAGCTGCGTGCGCGATCTGAAGCAGCGCGTGAATCTCACCGACGTCGTGTCGCGTGTCGTCACTCTGCGCAAGGCAGGCGGGGCGCGGTTGAAGGGGCTGTGCCCGTTTCACAACGAAAAGACTCCGTCGTTCAACGTCGATCCCGACAAAGGCTTCTACAAGTGCTTCGGCTGCGGCAAGGCGGGCGACGCCATCACGTTTGTCCGCGAAACCGAGCAGCTCAATTTCTCCGAAGCGATCGAGGCGCTGGGCAAGCGCTTCGGCATCCCGATCGAATACGAGGAGGGCTCCGGCGGCCCGAGCCGCGAGGAGCGCTCGCTGCGGCAGGAGATTTTTGACCTGCACGACGCGGCGGCAGAGCATTTTTTCCAAGCCTTCAAGGCCAAGGACGCCACGGGCGACTTTATGCGCGCGCTCTGGACGGACAAGCGGCGCTTCCCAATGGAGCTGGCCGACGAATTCAAAATCGGCGCCGCAGACGAATTCGGGAGCGGGCTCGGCGCGGCGCTGCTGCGGCGAAAATTCTCCGAAGAAGCGCTGCGCCGCTGCGGACTGTTTTTCGTCTACGAGGACACCGCCATTTCGCCCTCGACGCTGCGCCCGCGCTTCCGCGGCCGCCTAATGATTCCCATCCGCGATCATCAGGGGCGGGTGGTGGCGTTCACCGCGCGGCAAACGGACCGCACGCCCGACGACGATCCGGCAAAGGAGGCGAAATACGTCAACTCGCCCGAGACGCCGATTTTCACCAAGGGCAATCTCCTCTTTAACCTCGACCGCGCCCGCACCGTCGTCGGCGAGGGCAAACCTTTCGTGCTCGTCGAAGGCCAGCTCGACGCACTGCGTTGTTGGAGCGTGGGGTTGAAAACCGCCATCGCCCCGCAAGGCACCTCGATCACCGAGAGCCAGCTCGTTCTGCTGCGCCGCTACCACACGCAGGTCGAGTGTTTCTTCGACAGTGACGGCGCGGGCCAGAAGGCCGCGCTGCGTTTTCTGCCGATGGCGCTGAAAGCGAGCTTGGAGGTGCGCTTCCTCACCCTCGGGGGCGCGGAGAAGCTCGACCCCGATCTGCTGTTTCTCGAGCGCGGGCTCGCCGGCTACGATGAGGTGCGGCGCGGCGCGCAGAGCGCGATGGCGTTTTCTGCCGATGGCGCTGAAAGCGAGCTTGGAGGTGCGCTTCCTCACCCTCGCCGGCGCGGAAAAGCTCGACCCCGATCTATTGTTTCTCGAACGCGGAATCGCGGGCTACGACGAGGTGCGGCGCCATGCGCAGAGCGCGATGGCCTTCGCCTGTCGCGCCGCACTCCCCGTGCCCCTCACGGCTTCGGCCGAGCAAAAATCCCGCGCCGCCCAGGCGATGTTCGAGATCATCGCCCACGCCGAGAGCGAAGTCACGCGCTCGCAGTTCATCAACGAGGCGGCGGCAAATCTTCGTCTGCCGCTGGCCGCCGCCCAAAAAGATTTCCAGGTCTTCCTCCAGCGCCAGAGCCGGCAAGCCGCCGCCCGGCCCGCGAACGCCGAGCTCGAGGAATCGCCGCCCGAGGCCGCGTCAGGTTCGACGGACTCTGCGTCGGCCCCCACCCCCGAGCGCCATCTCCTCTTTCTCTGTCTTCACTTCGAGGCCTTGGGCAAGTCCCTCAGCCATTCGCTGCCGCACGAATGGGTCGATACCGGTCACACGGCCGGCGTGCTGCTCAACCGTTTCCTCGGCGAGTTCGAGCACGACGTCTGGCCGGGTCGCGACCACCTGGACACCCTGCTGGAGACGCCCGCGGAACGGGCGCTCGTCGCCACCTTGATGTTCGAGACCCCCATTATCGATGATCCGGCCAAGGTAGCGCAGGAGGGTTTGAAACAGCTGCGCGCCAGAGCCCTGGAGCCCCGCCTACGGCAAATAGAACTTGCCTTGGCCAACCCCCATGCGGACATTGAATCTGACCCAATTTCACTCTTGAAAGAACGTTCTGAACTACAACGCCTGCTCCGCACGCCACTCGTTTTTGCTGCGGTAG
>JBDSGI010000417.1:0-2793 GCA_039919035.1 Opitutaceae bacterium | reverse complement strand
GTGTGATCCTCGACGCGGAGTGCCACCGTGAGATCAAACCAATCGCGTTGGGCGCTGTCCGCGAGGGCGGCGGAAAACTCCACGTGCGCGCGCAGCGGCGGCCCGAGCAGGCCGGCGAGTTGCGAGGAAGCTTCGACTTCGAGGCCTGGCGGCAGCGAGGCATGCCACGCGATGAAGTCTTCGGGAAACGTCTTCGTGGCGTAGCGCGTCCACGAATTCTCGAACGCATTCCACGTGACCTTGAAATCCGCGAGCCGTGCGGCGCCGGCGTGCGCCGCGCCGAGATCGAATTCCAGCACGGGGTCTTCGGCCCGGCGCGCTGCCGGGGCGCCGCCCTTGGTCCACTGCCACCCGCCGCCGCCGCACCAATGCTGGGTGCAAGGCGGGTTTTCCGAAGTCGCGAGCAGCTGCGCGTGGAAAAACGCCGCGTGGTATTCTGACTCTGGCTCGGTGACCCAGCACTTGAGCACGGGCTTCAGCGCCAAGC
Source organism: Opitutaceae bacterium (assembly GCA_039919035.1). Lineage (GTDB taxonomy): Bacteria > Verrucomicrobiota > Verrucomicrobiia > Opitutales > Opitutaceae > ER46. Next base: position 2,306 of record JBDSGI010000417.1, on the reverse strand, counting down.
GTCGGACTTTCAATTCGAGCGAATTGGGTAGGCGCAGGCCGGCGGCGCGGAGCCGCATCATGATTTTCGGATCGTTGAGGCCGGCCGTGGGCAGCGTGCGCGCGGGCAGGGCGGGCGGCCCGCGCCAGATGCGCCCGTCGAAAAGATAAAGCGGCTCGGGGTGCGGCGCGATGAGCCGGGCCTCGGTGGCGTCGCGACCGTCGGGCGTCACGAGCCGGAGGTCGAGCCGATCGGGCCCGGAGGCGGACATCATGGCCTGCGGTTGCAGCGGCTCGGGCTCGATGGCGAAAGGTGCCTCGTTGGGCAGCACGATCGCGGGCCGAGCCGCCGTCGTGCGCAGCAACGCGGCGGCGATGGGCGCATCGAGGCCCTCGTGCGCAGGCTGGTTGAAGTTGGCGCGGAGTTCGGCGGCGAGGGCGTTGCCGAGCGCGGCCTCGGCCGGAGGGAGGTGCTCGAAATCCGAAGGCCGCGCGCCTCCCAGATCGCGCAGGATTTTTTGAGTGGGCGCGCGCCAGGGCAGCTTCGGCGAAGTCCGCGTTTCAATCCGCAGCCCCCCATCGTGCAGCAGACGCCCGCGCAGGCCCGCGATGGCGGCGGCGGGATTGGGCCGGGCCGTCGCCAACTCGTCGGCTGAGGACAAAGCACGCCGCCAGACGGCGAGTTCCTGTTGCACGGCGTGCTCCGCGATCGCGGTGCGGACGGCGCGAGTATCGGTCTTCGGGCGGAAAACTTCCGGGATGGGCTCGCCCGTCGTCTCGTAGTGGTGCGCGATAAATTGCCAGAGCGCCCACGGATCAGCGGGCGGATGGGCGCGGTCCCACCAGCCGGCAAACGCGAGATCGTAAAGTGTGGCGCCCCGCGGTGGCGTGTAGTGGAAACCGTGGCGCTCCAGCCGACCGGGAAACAGCGTATGCCGGTCGCCGGCGAACTCCGCGAAGAGGGCCGCGAGCTGCGCGAGTTGGTTGCCCTCCGCCTCCGTCACCGCGCGGCCAAGTTTGGCGGCGATGACGGGAGACCACTCCTCGCGAAAGGTTTTTTTCCGCGCGCGCGCCGCCGATGACGGCGGCGGGGGTGGCGGCGGGGCGACCACGGTCCGGGGCACCTCGCCCTCGCTCTCGACCGCACTAATCCAAGCGCGCGCCGCCGCGAAGGCGTGCTTGCACTGCACGCGCACGGGACATGCGCAGGTCGAGGTCCATTTGCCGCGGGTGTAGAAGAGCGTCAGCTCGTAGGACTCCTGGCCCTGCACGACCGCCTGCACAAAGTGATCGGCCGTGGCGCGCACGTCGCGCACGTGATGGTGCTCCCAATATTCCTGACCGCGCTCCCGGGTGCCTTCCTCGAAGGTCGCGATCCAAGCACGCAAGGCGGCGAGCGCATCGGGCGCTCGCACGCTGCGGACGGAAGGCGGGCGCGGTTTTGCCATGATCACGAGAGCCGGCGAGAGACCGGCACGACTCAATAGACCTTTTCTTCCAAAAGCGCGAATAGGTCGGTTTCGGTGATGCGAGTTTGCTGCATCGAGTCGCGATCGCGCAGGGTGAAGGTGTCGCCCGGCTTTTCGATCGTGTCGAAGTCGATCGTCACGCACCACGGCGTTCCGATTTCGTCCTGGCGGCGGTAGCGTTTGCCGATGTTGCCACCGTCGTCGTAGAACACGGCGTAGCGGCGCTGGAGTTTTTTATAGAGCGCCTGGGCGCGGCCGACGAGCGCCTCTTTGTTTTTCAGGAGCGGAAGCACGGCGACCTTCACCGGCGCGATGCGCGGCGAGAGGCGGAGCACGGTGCGTTTCTCTACGTTGCCCTTCTCATCCTTCACATCCTCCTCCGCGTAGCCGGCGCAGAGCACGGCGAGCAAAATGCGGTCGACGCCCACGGCGGGCTCGATCACGTGCGGGACGAATTTCTTTTTCGACGCCTCGTCGAAAATTTCCTGCGGTTTGCCGCTGGCGGTCGCGTGCTGGCCGAGGTCGTAGTTCCCGCGCGCGGCGATGCCCCACAGCTCCTGCACGCCGAAGGGATATTCAAACATGATGTCGGTCGTGCCCTTGGAGTAGAACGCGAGCTTCTCCTTTTTGTGTTCGTAGAGGGAGAGCTTCGATTCGGGGAGGCCGACGGAGAGGAGCCACTGGCGGCACCACTCGATCCATTCCTGGTGGCACTTCGCCCAGTCGGCGTCCTCGTGGATGAAGTATTCCATCTCCATCTGCTCGAACTCGCGCGAGCGGAAGATGAAGTTGCGCGGCGTGATCTCGTTGCGAAACGACTTGCCGATTTGGGCGATGCCGAAGGGCAGCTTCACGCGGC
>JBDSGI010000416.1:0-3036 GCA_039919035.1 Opitutaceae bacterium | reverse complement strand
GGGCGGAGTTTTTCGGCGCGGGCCTCGTGCGCACGCCGGAAGACTTCGGCGTCAAGGGCGAGGCGCCCACGCATCCCGAATTGCTCGACTGGCTCGCCGTCGAGTTCATGGCGCACGGTTGGAGCATGAAACACATCCACCGGCTCATCGCGCTCTCCGCCACCTATCGCCAATCCGCGCGCATCACGCCGGAGCTGCTCGCGCGCGACGATCAAAACCGCCTACTCGCGCGCGGCCCGCGTTTCCGCCTCGATGCCGAGGGAATTCGGGACAACGCCCTCGCGATTGCCGGCCTGCTCAGCCCCAAGCTCGGCGGTCCGCCCGTGCGCCCGTATCAGCCGCCGGGACTCTGGGACAGCAAGGTGGGCGGCGAACGCGTGACCTACGACGTGAGCCCCGGCGAAGACGCGCACCGCCGCGGCCTCTACACCGTCTGGAAACGGGCCTCGCCCTACCCGAGCTTCGTCAACTTCGACGCCACCAACCGCACCGCCTGCACCGTGCGCCGGTCGCGTTCCAACACGCCGCTCCAAGCCCTCACGCTCCTCAACGATCCCGTTTACGTCGAGGCAGCGTCGGCGCTCGCGCAACGTGTGCTCCGCGAAACACCCGATGCCTCGGCGACTGCGCGACTCCGCTACGCGTTTGAACTTTGCCTCGTGCGCGCGCCGGCCGCGGCGGAACTCGACGCCCTCGCGCGGCTGCTCGCGCGCCAAACCGCCGCGCACGACGAGACGGTCGCCTGGCAGGCCGTCGCCGCCACGCTGCTGAATCTCGACGAAACGATCACAAAGAACTGACGCCATGTCGCCGCACGAAGCCCAGCTCCGCCACGTCACGCGCCGCACGTTTTTGCAGCGCTCCGGCGTCGGCCTCGGCGCGATCGCGCTGCGCTCCCTCCTCGGCGAAAGCCTGCGTGCCGCGGGCGGCGCCCAGGCGCCGCACTTCGCGCCGCGGGCGAAGCGCGTCATTTATCTCCACATGGTGGGCGCCCCCTCGCAGCTCGATCTCTTCGATCACAAGCCCGCGCTCGCCGCCTACGACGGCAAGCCGTGCCCCGACTCCTTTCTTGAAGGGAAGCGTTTCGCGTTTCTGCGCGGCCACCCGAACATCGCCGCGTCGCGCTACGCGTTCCACCGCCACGGCCAGAGCGGCGCGGAAATTTCCGAGCTCCTGCCCCACCTCGCCGGCGTCGCCGACGAACTCGCGATCGTGAAGTCGCTGCACACGGACGAATTCAACCACGCGCCCGCGCAACTTTTTCTCCACACCGGTTTCGGCCGCCTCGGACGCCCGAGCGGCGGCTCGTGGATCAGCTACGGACTCGGCTCGGAAAACTCCGATCTCCCCGCCTACGTCGTGCTGCAGTCCGGCCCGCTCGCCGGCGCGGGCACCGGCCTGTGGTCGGCGGGTTTTTTGCCGAGTGTCCACCAAGGCGTGCAGTTTCGCTCGAGCGGCGAACCCGTGCTGTTTCTCGATAATCCGAAAAAACACTCCGCCGCCGATCGCCGCCAGGTGCTCGACACGGTGAAAGAGCTGAACGAAGCCCAGCTCGCCGACGTCGGCGATCCCGAGATCGCCACGCGCATCAGCCAGTATGAGCTCGCGTTTCGGATGCAGACCGCCGTGCCCGAGCTGATGGACATTTCGCGCGAGTCGCGCTCGACGCTTGAGCTTTACGGCGCCGAGCCCGGCAAAGCTACCTTCGCCAACAACTGCCTGCTGGCGCGCCGCCTCGTCGAGCGCGGCGTGCGCACCGTGCAGCTCTACGACGCCGATTGGGATCACCACGCCAGTCTCGAGACGCGCCTGCCCGCCAAATGCCGCGACGTCGACCGCGGCATCGCCGCGCTCATTCGCGACTTGAAACAACGCGGCCTCCTCGACGACACGCTCGTGATCTGGGGTGGCGAGTTCGGCCGCACGCCGATGAGCCAGACCGATTCCGGCAGTGGCACCGCGACCAAGGCCGGCCGCGATCACCACAAGGATGCCTTTACGATGTGGCTCGCCGGCGGCGGCGTGAAGCCCGGGATCACCTATGGCGCGACCGACGACATGGGCTACACCATCGCGGAAAATCCCGTCCACGTCCACGACCTCAACGCGACGATGCTCCACCTCCTCGGCCTCGACCACGAGCGCCTCACCTATCGCTACCAAGGCCGAGACTTTCGGTTGACGGATGTGCACGGACGCGTCGTCCGCGGACTTCTCGCGTGAGCAGGAACGCGGTGCGGCATCCTTGGTCCCATTTCCCACCATATGAGATCACTCCCATTAGTCGTTTCGCTCGTCCTCTTCGCTTCGTCAGTGTTCGCCCAGTCCACCCTCGTGCCCAAGCTCGCCGATCGCCCCGCCGGCAAGGGCTGGAAAGGCGCCACCGCCAATCTAAAACTGGCCGACAAGGACGGCGCGCCCGCCATCCGTTTTGAAAAACCCGCCGACGGACAGCCGGCCAATGTCGTCTGGCTCGACGGCTTCGAATTCCGCGAGGGCACCATCGAGTTCGATGCGCGCGGCCAGAGCGCACCGCCGCAGAGCAATTTTATTGGCGTCTCCTTTCGCGTGGCCGACGCGAAGACCCACGATGTAGTCTATTTCCGTCCGTTTAATTTCCGCTCGCCCAATCCCGACAACCAGGCCCACGCCGTCCAATACGTGAGCCACCCGGATTGGACGTGGTCGCGCCTGCGGAAGGAGCGCACTGGCCAATTCGAGAAGCCGATCAATCCCGCACCCGATGGCGACGCGTGGTTTCACGCCCGCATTGAGATCGCCGCGAAGAAAATCCGCGTCTTCGTCAACGGAGCCCGCGAACCGAGCCTCGTCGTCGATGAACTCAGTGCGCGCACCGGCGGCAGCGTCGGTCTTTGGTGTCAGGGCGTCGGCACGATCGCCAACCTCCGGATTACGCGGAAAGACTAGGCCACTTTTTCCATGCCTCGCTCCTTACTCCCCGCCTTCCTGGCGCTTTCCACCGCGCTCCTGCCCGCCGCCGAACCGCTCGTGCTCAACGTCTGGCCCGGCCCGCCG
>JBDSGI010000415.1:0-6693 GCA_039919035.1 Opitutaceae bacterium | reverse complement strand
GGATGATCCCAAATCGAAGAACATCGTCCATGCGAAGGCGGCCGCGAAATTTCCCGCCGGCCAGTGGATCACTTTACTTCTGGAAGTGAAGGGCGACACCGTGGTCGTGAGCGCCGAAGGGTGCGCTCCGTTGCGCGCGACGGCGAAGGATTTTCACGTGAAGAAACCGGGCCTCGTCTTCCGCGTCGGCGGCCAGGATGGACAAGGCGTGCAGGTGGACAACGTGAAAGTGTGGGCGTTGGAATGACGCGCATCCTGTGGCGGCGTCGGCGACGGCGCCGCCACGCCTGACGGTCCTTCGTGCCGACTCACCAGTGGTCGAACATCCCGGCGTAAACGAGGAATTTCCAGAGGACCAAGCCGACGACGAGGCCGACAGTTCCATGCTGGAACACCTTGCCGCGATCAGTGCGATCCCGGCATTCCCCGACGGCAAGGCCGACGCATGCGGCGCAAATTGCGATGAGGATGAGAGTTCGCATTTGTCCGGGAGCGAGCGTGAGAAAGTGTGTGATGGCCGCAAGCTCGCGGGATTCAGGGTGCTTCGTAAACTTCGACCAAGGCTTCTCCAGTGGGGCCGCCCCCGCCGGAAACTTGCGCGGTGTAGCTGCGGCCCGCCACGAGCGTGAGGACCAGCGCGGCATCGGGGCTGCCGGGCGTGAGGGCAAACGCGCCGGCTTGCGCGAAAACGGGTGCAAGGTTGGCATCCCAATTGTCGTTAACGGCGAGTAGACCGGTGGCATCGCGCACTTCGAGGCGCGGATCGGCGAGCGCGTCGGTTACGCCGAAGGGGACGAGCCCCGGACCTACCGCGCGAATAAGCACCCGCAGCGTGCCGGTGCCCGCGACCACGAATCCGGCGATCATCGCGTCGGCGCCGGTGCCCACGCGGTTGCGTGCGGATAGATTCACGAGCCGCACCGCGCTGCCCGTGCCCGCATCGTAGCCTTCGACGAGCACCACCCCGCCGGCGGTGCCGGTGACCACCGAGGTGGCCGCGCCCTCGATCGATTGCACGAGCGCCGCGTCGCGGCTGGCGACAGGAAAAGCGAAGGCACCAAGGCCGGCGAAAGTCGGCGCGAGTGCAGCGGGCCAGTCATTGTTCTGTGCGACGCGGGCCGACCCGATGAACAACTCGAACCGCGGATCGGCCATCGCTGTGGTGAGGCCAAATGCCGACAAGGCTGGGCCGACCGCGCGCACCAGAAAATCTTTGCTTCCGCCGCGCGCGACGAAACCCACGATTACGCTGCGACCGGCCTCGAGCGCGGTGCGCAGCGAGAGGTTGGTGAGCCAGGCTCGCGGCGTAACTACCAAAGGGGCGGGCAGACTCGCGACCATGCCAAAGACGTCCGAGACGATTATCGAGTAGCGGCCCGCCTGCGCGGCGGTGACGCTTGGTAAGGCCAGGGCCGCCATGGTGGCGCCAACAATGTCCGCTCCGTCCTTCTGCCATTGGTAGGATAACTCGGCGGGAGGACTCTGCGACGTAATCACACCGAACGTCACCCGACTGCCGAGCGGCACGATCTGGGCCGTCGGTTGGCCGATGAGTCTTGGACCGGTGCGCGTGGTGAGTGGATCGTGGCTGACGGTCACCCCCCGCTCCACAGGCGAACTGGCGGCGTAGCCGGGTTTCTTCGCCTGAAATGAGAACGGATAAGAGTAGTTGGACTGACCGCTGGGAATAGTGGCGCGAAACGTCTCGCGTCCGGCCGTGTCCGTGAGCGTCAGGTTAGGCCGGATCGCGTCGTCGTTGCGGATGCTATCGCGAACCTCGATTTCGGCCCCCGGCACGGGCCGACCGCTGGCATCGGTGACGAGCAGATCGAAAACAACATCTTGCCCCCAATCGCGCACCTGATTGGCGACCGGAGTAACACCGGCGAGAACAAGGGATCCTCCCGTGGTCGCCGCGGAGAGGGTGGCCTCGTTGGACGCCTGAGCGGATGCTCCGCTCAGGTTGAACGCCTGCACGCGATAGACGTAGGTCGAGCCCGCCGTGACAGTCGGGTCGCTGTAGTTGGTGGTGTTGGCAGGCAGCGTCGCGACGATGGTCCAGACACTTGAACCCGGGGCGCGGCGCTCGACGAGGTAGCCCGTTTCGTTGGTCGCGTTGTCGACCCACGCGAGGGAGATGCGGGCGAAGTCGCCCGCCCCCGCGAGTCCGTCCGGCGGCGCGGGCACGGGGCCCTCGACGAATTCGCGGATGCCGTCGGCGATGGCGGCAGCGACGAGGCGCTTGAAGCGGTCGTCGCGCAGCGCGACGTTGTCGGGCGTGGCGCGATCCATGAAGGCGATTTCCAAGATCACGGCGGGGCGCGTCGCGAGCCGATTCTCGCCGTAGCTGCCGTTGAAGCCCTGCACGCGGCGGTCGGCCCACGTCGGATCGTAGTCGCGCCGAATCGCGGCGATCACGCGCGCATGGAGGAGATCGGCGAGGCGCTTGCTGTCGGCGGCGGCCGCGTGGTTGGTGTCGTAGAGCGTCTCGGTGCCGGTGCCGCCGCCGCCGTTGTTGTGCACGCTCACGAGCAGCTCCGCGTCGATGGCGTTGGCGTAGCGCGGGCGGCAGCGGATGTCCTGCTCAAGATCGGTGAAGCCAGTCTCGTTCCATACGGAGGCATCGGCGCCAAGGGCCTTCACGTGATAACGCGCCGCCTCCTGCCAGCGCGGGAAACCCGACTCGCCGTCGCCCGCGCCGCGATCCAGGTGGCGCGTCGGTCGCACGTCGGCGCCCCACGCCGTGAGCTGGGTCGCCACGAGGGACACGAGATCGTGGTTCACGAAATCCTCGACGATCCCGGTGAAGAAACTGCGCTGGAGCACCCAGCGGTTGGAGGAGTTAACGTAGTAACCGTGGCCCGGACTCAGCGCGATGCGCCGGCCGTTGAGCGCCGCGCGCTTCGGTTCAGCGTTTTGCGTCGGCGGAGCGAGCTGGCGGGCCACTGGGGGCAAGCCCGTGGCGTCGAGCAGCCGGTGCAGCGGCACGCCAGCGATGAGCGTTTGAATTTCCAGATCGCCCGGCTCGTCGCTCAGCACCTCGGCGGCCGCGAAATGAACGCCGCGCGACCATGCCTCGAAGGCGAGGCTGCCGGGCACGAGGGCGAGGGCGTCATGACTGAAATTTAGGGTGAGGCGGCCGGCTTGCTGCGTGGCGTCGAGCAGTTGAATTCGGGACGTGGCGTCCTCAGCGAGCACCCGTCGGACGGCTTCGGCCGCGCGCTGGGAGAGTGGACTCGCCTTTGAGGCGGGCGGCGGGTTGAGGGGGGCCGCGATGACGGCAAAGAGCGCCGCCTGCGCGCCAAGTAAGACGGCGGCGATCTTCCGCCGCGCGTTCACGGCTGCAGAATTACCTTCATGTATTTGCCGCCGTCCTTCGCGCTGAGCTTGGAGAACCACCCTGCGCCCTCGGCGAGCGGCACGACGGCCTCGATCATCGGCGTCACGTTGATCACGCCCCGCGCGATCAAGTCGAGACAGAGCGGGTATTCGCCGGCGCTCGCGCAGGAGCCGAGGATGGAAAGCTCCTTGGTGACGACGGCCTGCAGCGGGAAATCCTGCGTCTTGGGGGAGAGATTGCCGACGAGCACGCAGGTGCCGCCGCGCTTTAGCGCGCTAAGCGCGAGGTTGAGCGTCGGGGTGAAACCCACGACCTCGAACGCAAACTCGGCGCCGATCCCGCCGGTGATTTTCGCCACGGCAGCGGCGGCGTCTTCGCGGCCCGAGTTGATCGTGTGCGTCGCACCGAGTTCGCGGGCGAGCGCGAGGCGGTTATCCGCCAGGTCAACGGCGACGACTTGTTTCGCACCAGCCCAGCGCAGGGCTTGAATCACCAGCAGCCCAATCATGCCGCTGCCGATAACTACGGCGGTGGCACCGGGCGTGATTTTGGTGCGCTGGACCGCATGAACCGCGATCGAGACAGGCTCGACCATCGCGGCCTGATCGTAGGGCAGGCTGTCGGGCAGGCGGTAGAGGATGCGTTCGGGAAGAGCGAGCCGCTCGGCGAAGGCGCCGTGCTGTTTGTATTCCGTCGGTGAGACGCCGACGACGCGGCGGTTGTCGCAAAGGTTGACGTGCCCGTCGCGGCAAAACGCGCAGGTGCCGCAGTAAATCGTGGAGTCAAACGTCACGCGGTCGCCGGCGCGCCACGCGGTGACGCGGGGGCCGGTGGCGACGACTTCGCCCGCCGCCTCGTGGCCCATGATGAGCGGCGGGTGCCGCCGGCCGGTCGAGCCATCCCAACCGTGAATGTCGCTGCCGCAGATCCCGCAGGCATGGACTTTGACGACGACCTCGCCCTCCGCCGGCTGTGGGTCGGGAAAGTCGACGTATTCAAGATGGGAGGGAGCAGTGAGGAGCAGGGCCTTCATGGGGGAGGGAGGGAAGTTGAGCGCTTAGCCAAGCGCGGCGATGGTGGGCAGCGCAAGCGCGCTCGGCGGATCAGTTGTAGAACAAAATGCACACGCTGCTGGGGACCGTTCCATTTTGGTCGCGTCGCGTCAGGCGACCGGTGGTCGGATCGACGCGGAAGACGGAGAGGGTGGCGGTATCTTGATGGCCGCACACGAGCCAATTTCCGTCGGGCGAGAGTGCGAAATTGCGCGGGGTCTTGCCGCCCGTCTCGACGATCTCGACGGGCGTGAGGGTGCCAAGCCCCGGATCGATTGAGAAGACGGCGATGCTGTCGTGGCCCCGATTGGAGCCGTAGAGAAACCGGCCGTTGGGATGCACCCGCACCTCGGCCGTGGTCGTGGGCGCGGTGAATCCAGCGGGGAGTGTGGGCACGATTTGCCGCGGGGTGAGCGCGCCGCTGGCGGCGTCGTAGTCGTAGGCCGCGATGGTGTTGGCGAGTTCGTTGATCGCGTAGGCGTGGCGACCGTCGAGGCCGAATTTGAAATGCCGCGGTCCCGCGCCCGAAGCGGTGGCCACGTAGGGTGGGTGGGCGGGTGACAGCTTGGCGGCGCTTAGATCGAGCGCGTAACTGAATATCTTGTCCAACCCAAGATCGGCCACGATAACGAAGCGGTTGTCGGGCGAGAGGGTGACGGAGTGGACGTGGGCTTTCTCCTGTCGCGTGGGGTTTGGGCCTTTGCCCTCGTGTTGGATGCGGTTGGGCGCGCCGAGCGTGCCGTCCGGGTGAATTGCCATCGCGGCAACGAAGCCGTCGCGATAATTCGCCGCGAGCAGGACGCGGCCGGTCGCGTCGACCGCCAGGTGGCTCGGGGGATTGGCGGCGGTGGTGCTCCCCGCGGGCAGGGGCGTCAGTTTTCCGGTCGCCGGATCGACGGCGAAGCCGCTGGCCTGCGCGGTGGACGGATGAATGGCGTAGAGAAATTTACGGTCCGGGGTCAGGATGATCCACGCAGGGTCGACGGCCTCGGCCGCGAGCGCGGGGGCGCCCAGCAAACCCGTTTCGCCGTCGAGACGAATCGCATAGATGCCCTTGTTGGGGCCTTTGGCGGTGTAGCCGCCGAGAAAAATCAGGTGGGAGGGAGCCATGGCAAAAGAGAATCCGCAGAGGAGGAATGAGAGGAAAAAGCACGTCGCGGTTGAATGGCGCGAGAGTGACGTCGGGGTTTTCATGACGGAGAAGCCGAGGGCGGCCGCGGAAACGGTGGCTGCGATTGCACGAGTGGGGAGGGCTTGGGCAAAATCAGCTCGCCGGCCAGCGCCGCTTTAAAATGACGGCGGCACACTGAGATGTAACGGTCGTTTCCGCCGATCTCGATCTGGGCGCCTTCGTGGACAGCGTGGCTGGCGGCGTCGACTCGCAGATTCATCGTGGCCTTCCGTCCGCAATGGCAGACGGTTTTCAGCTCGGTGAGGTCGTCGGCGAGGGCAAGGAGCGCGGCGCTGCCGGGGAAAAGCCGGCCTTGGAAGTCCGTGCGCAGGCCGTAGCAAAGGACCGGGATGCCGAGCGTGTCGGCGATGTCGCTGGCCTGCCAGACTTGGCTCTCCGTAAGAAACTGCGCCTCATCGATGAGCACGCAGGCCACGGGTTTTTCCGCGTGCTCGACGCGCACGCGGCTCAGGAGGTTGTCGCCGGGAGCGAGTGAGACGGCGCCGGAGCGCAAACCGATGCGCGACTCGATGCGGCCGGTGCCATAGCGGTTGTCGATAAGTGGCGTGAACAGCAGCGTGCGCATCCCGCGCTCGCGGTAGTTGTAGCTCGATTGAAGCAGCACGGTGGTTTTCCCGGCGTTCATTGCGGCGTAGTAAAAATAGACCTTGGCCATGCGCGGGAGGACAGTGAGGGGTCAGGCGGAAAAATCGAGACCGCGCTTGCGAATGATGGTGATGGCCCGCGACCGCCACGGCGAGGTGCGGTATTTTGGTTTGCGTCGCTTTGCCGGGGGACGCGAACTGAGGTGATGAGGCGCGTGTTACGTTTTATCGGGCTGAGCCTCCTGTGTCTGGCGGTAAGCGGCTTCAGCTGGTCCGTTGAAGCCGGGCCGGCGGCGGTGCAAACCTCGCTTTGGAACGGCTTCCAGCGGCTCGACTTTGTGGTCGCGGGCCGGCCTTGCCTGCTGGTTCTGCCGGCAAACGCTGCGCCGGGACGGCCATGGATTTGGCGCACGGAGTTCTTTGGGCACGAGCCGCAGGCGGATCTCGCGCTGCTCGCGCGCGGGTGGCACGTCGGCTACATGGACGCGAAGCACCTGTATGGCGGTCCGCAGGCGATGGCGCTAT
>JBDSGI010000414.1:0-3146 GCA_039919035.1 Opitutaceae bacterium | reverse complement strand
TGGCCGCTGGAGTCGGTAAAGGTTTCGAGGCCGGTGCCGTCAACCGTCACGCGGGCGCGCTCGATGTATTCGCCGTTGCGAGGATTAAAGACGCGGCCCTCGATGGTGCCGGCCGGTGCGGTTTGGGCGGAGGCGAGCGTTGAACCGAGCGTCAGGGAGAGCAGGAATAGCAGGAAGGATGAGGGGATTTTCATGATGGTAAGTGCAGCACAGGACCAAAGAGGCGTGACTGGAGGTAAGCGCTCATCACGTGCCCAGCGTTTTGTTTACAAACGGGGTTAACGTCGGGTGACAGTATAGAATTACCCGGCACAGCACTACGCCGACGAGGAAAAGTAAAGGCGTGATCTGGTCCGAAACGACCGCAGCATTCGTCCGGAACGGCTTAATCCCTGAGTTCACGCCACGCGCTTTGCGGATGCGGGCGCGAGGTCTTGTGCCGCCGACGACGGGGGATTCTGCGGCCAGAGGGCGCGCACCAGCCACGCCACGCCCAGCGTCACGAGTGTTCCGATCAGCGTGAACCAGGGCCAGAAAACTTCGCCGCCAAAGATTTTCATCCACCAGTCGGCGGTCGCGGGAATTTTTGCCGGCCAATAGATCAGGTTCATGACCGCGACCGAGCCCAGCATTCCGGTGATCGCGGCGCGCAGACCGACGCTGCGGCTGAAGAGGGCGAGGATGAGCCCGCCGAGCAGTGCGCCGCTCGTGAGGCCGCGCAGCGAAAAGGCAGCGTTGAGCACAAACGTCACTTCCCGGGTCAACCACGCGACTCCAATCAGGGCGAGCGACCAAAACACCGTCGAGTGCCGGCTGAAGCGGAGGAACCACGCCTCATCGCGTTGCGGCAGGAGCGGTTTCAGGAAGTCCATCGTCGAGACCGAGGCGAGCGCCGAGATCGCGGAGCTGATCGAGGACATCGCGGCGGAAAGAATCGCGACGATGAGGAAACCCTTCATTAGCGGCGGCAGCTGCGTGACGATGAAGATGGGGAAGACGAAGTCGTTGGACTTGATCCCCGGGCTGCCCTCGGGGAGCGGAATCTGGAAAGGGTGATGCTGGTAGAATACCCAGAGCATCACGCCCACGAGGAGAAAGATCAGAAAGAGCGGGAAGATGACGACGGCGCTGAAAACGAGCGCCTTGCGACCCTCGGCCACGTCGCGGCACGCGAGCACGCGCTGCACAATCAGTTGGTCGGCGCCGTGGGAGGAGAGCACCATCACGGTGCCGCCGACGATGCCCATCCAGAGGTTGAAGGGCGGGGCGAGGGAGAAGTTGAGATTAAGCCACTCTAGTTTGCCCGCGCGTCCGGCTTCGGCCAGCGCCGCGCTCCAGCCGCCCTCGATCAACGTGGGGATGTAGCAGAGCGCGTAAACGCCGCCGGCGACGAAGAGCAGCATCTGCACGGCGTCGGTCCAGACCACGGCCTTCATTCCACCCACGTAGGTGTAGGCCAGCGAAAGCAGCACGAAGAGCAGGATCGCACCGAAGATCGGATCCACCAGACCGCCGAGGCTGCACACCTGCTCGCCAAGCATGAGCCGAATCGGGATGCACGCGACATAGACCCGCACGCCGGCCGACAGGGGCTCAAGAAAAAGAAACAGTCCGCCCGCCACCCTTCGCGCCCCGCGGCCGAGGTGCTGCTCCAGCAGCTGGTAGGGCGAGAAAATTTCTCCCTTCATGTAGTGCGGCACGAGCACGATGGCGAGAATCACGCGCGCGATTACGTAGCCGACAATCATCTGGATGAACCCGAGGTTGCCCCCGGCGCCGAACGCGATCGCCGGGACGCCGATGATCGTGAGCGCGCTGGTCTCCGTGGCCACAATGGAGGCACCGATGCCCCACCACGGAATATCACGCCCGCCGAGAAAGTAGTCGCGGGTGTTGCGCTGGTCGCGGCCGAACCAGATGCCGAGGGCAATCATGGCACCGAGGTAACCAATGATGACAATCCAGTCGCCGACGCCGAAGTAGCCGTTCATGGGGGTGCGCCATCGAGCGAAAGAGCCCGCGGTGTGGCGAGGAGATTCCTCCGCGCTGCGCGCCTCGCCCGTCGTTCCGCCATTCTTTCACGGACGGCGGGGCCGGAATTGGTTCGAGGTTCGCGCAATTGCCTTTGGGGCGATGCTTGCCCTCAATGCGGCCGCTTCAACCCATGCGCCGTTTATTCGCCCTGCTTGTCACCGCTTTGTTTTTTATGCTGCCGCCGGTCGAGGCGACAACCCCGGCGGCGTTTAAGCAGCTGCGCGTCGGAGGCGCCGTCGTTTCGCTGCCGGCAAACTGGACGACGATCGGTCCCGAGATTCCGGTGTGGCTCCACTTGCATGGTGCGCCGGCAGTCATGGAAACGAACTTCGCCGCCATCGGCGCTCCCGGAATCCTGGTGAATCTCACGCTGCCCGGGCTCTCGAAAGTGTATGCCGATCACTTCACAAATCCGACGGCCTTCGCGGAGTTGCTGCGGGAGGTTGAGGCAGTGTTGCGGATCGAAGCGCCGGCGCAGCCGTGGCGGCTGGGTCGGCTGACCGTGTCGTCGTTTAGCGCGGGTTTCGGCGGCGTGCGGCAACTGCTGCGGCAGCCCGCCGCGTTTGATCGCATCGCGGCGCTCGTGATGGCGGATTCGATTTATTGCGGCTATACGGGCGATGGCGCGGCGAGGCAGGTGGACGCGGAGTTGATGGATGGATTCTTGCGCTTCGCCCGACTGGCGGCTGAAGGGAAGAAGCGTCTCGTAATTTCCCACTCGCAGCAGGTGCCGGAGGGTTATGCAAGCACGACGGAAACGGCAGACTACCTCATCCAGAAACTGCTCGGCGAACGAGTTGGTGAAACGGAGGATTGGCCCAGCGGCCTGAGGCTCCTGAGTAAATTTTCAAAGAGCCAGTGCGAGATTCTCGGGTTTGAAGGAGCGGGGCCGGGGGATCATCTACGGCATTTGCATTCGATCAGCGTGTTTTTGGCGCGCGCGATCGAGCCGCCGACGCCATCTGGTGCGCAGACCGTCGCGGAATTGCGCGCGCAGATTGAAGCGCACGTGACTCAGCCCAAATTTTCCTCCGCGTTGTGGGGCGTAAAGGTCACCTCCCTCGATACGGGACGCACCCTCTGCGAGCATCACGCCGACCGGTTGCTCAGTC
>JBDSGI010000413.1:0-2799 GCA_039919035.1 Opitutaceae bacterium | reverse complement strand
GGGTCACGGCGGCGATCTACTTCGCTTGGCCATACGAGATCAATTCGCGGCGGGCCCTCCTCGCCGGCGTCGCCACCGCCGTCGCCGTGCTGATTCGTCCAACCAATGTATTCTGCGCGCTTCCGATCCTCATCGGGCTGGCCGGCCACTGGCGCGCGCTGGCGCTCTGGGTCACGGGCGGCCTCCCGCGCGCGCTCGGGCTCGCCTGGCTCAACCGCACGCTCTACGGCGGCATTTTTTCCAATGGCTACGGCGACATCCGGACGATGCTCGGTCCGGAGTTTTTCGCGCTGACCGCCCAAGCCTACGCTCGCTGGCTGCCGGCGCTGTTTACGCCGGTTGTCTGCCTCGCGCCGGTGGCGTTGTTTCTGCGCAAGATTCCCGGGCGGACGCGCTTGATCCTGCTGGCCTGGGCGGTGCCGTTTCTGACCTTTTACGCGTTCTATTGGTGCACGTGGGATCATTGGGCCGGAATGCGCTTTGTGCTGCCGGCAGCCCCGGCGATGGTCGTCGCGGGCCTGCTCACCCTGCAGCATCTGCTGCCGCGCCTCCGCCTACGATTTTTCCAAGCCGCCGAAAGTCCGCGTCAGCTCGCCGCCACGGCCACCCTGGTCGTGGTCCTGCTCGGTTCGCTGCTCGCCGGCAGTTCGAGGGAGAACGTCCTCTACTGGCTCCACGGCAACCGGGAGCACGCGGTAGTGGTCAACTGGGTGCGCACCCACGCTCCCGCCCACGCGATCGTCCTGGCCAACCTAGCCGCCGGCTCGGTGATGTATTACACGGACCTCACATGCCTCCGCGTCGACTTCGCCCAACCGCGCGCCCTCCCCGACGCCCAACGCGATCAAATCCGGCGCAGCGGGCGTCCGCTCTTCGCCATCACCTATCACGTCGATTTGCCTGAAGGCAGCGATGCCGCCCCGCCGACGGCCGCGTGGGGACTGGCGGGAGAATGGCGCAAAGTCGCGACGCCCTGGTCCGACGGCGCGAGCGTCTGGCAGTGGCAAGCCGCAGTTCAGTTGAGCATGAACTAGCCGCGAAATCGCAGGGACGCTGGGCGAATTCCCGAAGTGAACAGCGTGATTTCACACTGCCCCGCACAACCCGATTGACCGGCCTCATGCCCACCCTACGGTCGCCCGCGTGACACTGCGGCGACCATTTCTCAAGTGGGCGGGGGCAAAAACCAAGCTGGTTGCCGCCATTCGCGAGGTCGCGCCCGTTGAGGCCAAGCGATTCATCGAGCCGTTCGCCGGCAGCGGCGCGGTCGGCCTCAACCTCGGAATTTCGAACAACATCCTGGCAGATGCGAACCGCGACTTGGTCGACGTCTACCGAGAGCTAAAGCGCGATGGAGAGAAATTCATCGACGCGTGCGGCGCGCTCTTTACCGGCACCAACAACGCTGCAGACGCCTTTTATCGGTTAAGGGAAGAGTTCAACGCCACGACGGATCGGCGCCGCAAGGCCTGCCTTTTCGTTTACCTCAATCGACACGGTTACAACGGGCTTTGTCGCTACAACTCCAGCGGTGGATATAACGTGCCGTTTGGCCGCTATGACGCGCCCTATTTCCCGCGCGCGGAGATGCTGCAGTTCCACGACTTTCTCGCCACCTGCACCCTGAAGAGTTCCGATTTCCGAGACGTTCTGGCCGAGGCGGGAGAAGGCGATTTCGTTTACTGCGACCCGCCCTATGTGCCGGCCAGCAAGACGGCCAATTTCACGGCCTACGCCAAAGGCGGATTTGGCCCGAAGGATCAGCTGGAGTTGGCGGCCATGTGCCAGGAGGCCAGTCGCCGCGGCGCCCACGTCGTAATCTCAAACCACGACACTCCTGAAACCCGCCAGCTTTACGAGGAGGCCGACGAGACCATCAAGTTACTCGTTTCACGTCGCATCAGCTGCGACGGCGACAACCGCGTCAAAGCGAAGGAACTATTGGTGGTCTATCGGCCCGCCGAAATCTTGACATGAGCGTCTCCCAAGGTCGGAAGGCCGGCGTCGCCGGAAAAATTCTTGAAGGGACCATCATTTCGACCCTCGGGAGTTTGGGGTTCGTCATCGTCGCGCACCCGGAATTCAAACGCGCCGAAGCCAACAGCGCTCCGCGTCCGCCTCGGCTTCTCGTAAAGAACATGCCCTACGACACGATCTACGGGACAAAGGGAAAAACCGAATTCTGGCTCTACTGTGCCGACGCGCTAAGCACCCATCGATTCCCTCTGGCTCAGTCGCCGGGTGAACTTGTCTGCCGCATCGAGTGCAAGTGGCAGCGCAGTGCAGGATCAGTCGACGAAAAATTCCCTTACCTTTACCTCTCATTCATCGAAGCTATGACGGAGCAGAATATCTTGCTCCTCATGGAGGCTGAGGGTGCCCGCGTGGAAGCGGTCCGTTGGCTGACCAACGCTATCGCTCAACGTCCCTACGCCAACGAGCAAGGCCGGTCGAAACGGATCGAGATAATGGGTAACACGACATTCATGGGATGGGCGCAGGATGCGTTTGGCTCGTGAATCCTCAGCGAGGGCCGCTGGTCGCGCGACGGATTGGCGGTGACGGAGCAAACCGCCCCAAGGCCCCCGCGTTTCTCGTCGTTTATCGCCCCGTCGCCTTCGGTCGGCGTTAGGTGGCTTGACCTGACCGAGAGCCACGGTAGGCCTTTTCTCATGTCAACGGCCTACACGATCAAAGAGGCGCAGAAGAATCTTTCGGCGGTCGTGCGGCAGGCCGAGAAGGGCGGGCTCGCGACGCTCACGCGCCACCACAAGCCCGTCGTCCATCTCATCAGCGCGG
>JBDSGI010000412.1:0-2837 GCA_039919035.1 Opitutaceae bacterium | reverse complement strand
CGAACACCGCCACCGCGCTCTTGTCCTCCACGTTCACGAAGCCCTGCCCGCGCCCGTCAAAGGCGAGCGCCTCGAGCTTTCCCTCGATGGGTATCGTCGCGACGATGGCGCCCGTCGCCGGATCGATGACCGTGACCCCACCACCGCCGTGGTTGCCCACGTAAATGCGCTTCGTCTGCGGATCGTATTCGATCGCGTCGGGATTGGAGCCGCTCGACTTGAACTGCTTCACGTGAGCGAGCGTCTTCAGATTAAACATGATGATCTGGTCGTCGATGCCACTGGTCGCGAAGCCGTGATTCGTTTCCTGCGAGATCGCCACGCCGTGCGCCCGTGTCACCGGCCCGATCTCGCCGACTTTCTTGCCGGTATCGATATCAAGCACCTCGAAACGCTTCTCATGCGCGACGTAGAGCCGCCGCGCCACGGGATCGACGCGGAGGTAATCGTAGCTGGAGGCGTCGCCCCCGATGGGATAACGGGCGACAACCTTGAAGTCAGCGCGCGCGGTAAGCGCACAGACGAGACCTAGCAACAGGGAGCGGAGGAGGGAGGACATGGTGGGAAGACGGGAGAAGGACGCAGGGCCTGAGCGCTAGATACAGTTTCGTAGATTCCCCTTGGTTCGGACGACCAATGTCGAAGCACTGTCGCGGAGCAGATGCACGTTAAGCTCGAGCCATTTTTCCAAGAAGTCATCAGCCGGTCAAGGGAAGCCCGCCCACGCTCCGGATAGCCCCAGCGGAAGGCGCGCACTCTTGCGTGTGCGACTGGCGGAACAGAAGGAGATGACTTGCACAAACGGACGCGATGGCGAGCTGACAGAAAATGCAAGCGTGCAGGCGGCCGGCGAAAATCGCAGCTATCTAGCGCGTGGCCAGTAAACGGCGATGATCCTGACTGTGGAACCGCAACGAAAGCAAATCGGTTAGCCTATCGCGCATGATACGCACCGTTTGAATGATTTACGCCCTCACAAATATCTACTCAACGCCATCGAAGAGCTGGGCAGATTGAATAGCACATCCACCTGCGAATTTTCGCGAACTGATTCGATGCCATCCAACGCCGCCTGCTTGGTCGCGTAGGTTTCACCGCCCATCGTAGGGCCGTCGGTTCATTTCTTTCAATTTGCGCGCCAAAGAGCGTTCGACTCGAAAGCGATCCCCGGCATTCTGCTGCGTAAACCCGCCTCACATGATAGATCCCCTCACCATCAGCTATGGCGTGGCCATGGCCGCAATCACCCAGGCCACTCGCAAACTCATGGAGAAGGCCGCCGATCAGGCAAAGATCGCGACTGACGTGAACTGTCTTCCATTTTGCACAATACCAGAGGAAGAACCGCAAGAATTGAGGAAGGCGGTTATTAGGATCTTCCTCGAAACTACAGAGTTTCGATTGCCCCGAAAATGGGGGCCCGTTTGTCCCCCTCGCGCCCCCCCCACATTACACTTGCCTCGTAAATTGGTGCCCCCACGGGGAATCGAACCCCGCTTTTAGGATTGAGAATCCCATGTCCTAACCGATAGACGATGAGGGCGAAAATCGGAAGCGAGAGCGTCGTGGTTTCGAGTCGCGCGTCAAGTGTGTTTGCCATATTCGCTCGGGCACAAAAAAGGCGCACTGCCGAGCAGCGCGCCTTTGGCCAAAGCGGTAAATTGCCGTTTTACTTTTTCACCGTGAACGGCAGGGAAAACTGGGTCTTCTCCCACATAATATTGATCACTCCGTTCATGGTCGGGGGCTTTTCGTTTTCAATTTTGATCGTCAGTTGATCGACGGACTCGGAAAGGGTCGTCTTCTTCAGGTCGAAACGCGCGAGGTCCGCCGTCTCATCCACCGGCACACCCCAGTCGCCGATTTTCTTGCTGAAGGCCAGTTTGCTCACGCCGTTCTCGGACGGGACGATGTAAAGCGTGTAGGCACCCGCCGGCACCGTGGTCGAGCCGACTTGGATGGCGTGCTGGGTGACGATGAGTGTTGCCTCATCCGCGCCAAGGCGGTCGGCTTTGTCCCACTTCACCAAACCGCCCCAAATCTTCCGGGGCTCGCCGCCAGTCCGCGGATGCACCGCAGTTGGGCGTCCGTAGCTAATCGTCACGCGGCTGCCATCCTTGCGGTTGGGGCCAATAACAGTGCTGGTCGTGTAGTGCGGCGTGGCGCCGCCAGTGCCAGCTCCAGGCAGCGGCGGGGCCGGCTGTTTCTTGGCGGGCGGAGTCGTCTGGGCGAAGAGCGCGGCGCCGCACACGAGCGCCAGCGCGGTCAGTAGGAAGGAGGAGGAGTGTTTTTTCATTTTAGGTGGGGATGATTGGAAACGACGAACGACATCGCACATGGTCACGGCCCTAAGGGCAAGATCTTGCACGCGCATCGTTCTTGCGCGCGCGTGGCGCGTGGGCTTCATGCTGGGCCATGCCCCACCCGTATCGCCTCCTGCTGCTTTTCGCTGTCGCCTCGCAACTAGTCCTCGCGGCTATCGCCTCGGCCCAGGGCGGCGTGCAGCGCTCGACCTTCGGCACGACTCCGGAGGGCGCGACCGTCGAAGCGTTCACGCTCACCAACGCCACCGGTGCCTCCGCCAAAATCATCACCTACGGTGCCATCGTCGCGGACCTGAAAATCCCCGACCGCGACGGCAAGCTGGTCTCGGTGGTGCGCGAAATCACCGCGTCGGAGGCGGGCTTTCAGAAAGGGTTTCGCGAGGCGGCGGCGGTTTTCGGCCGCGTGGCCAATCGCATCGCCGGAGCCCAATTCACCCTCGACGGCAAAGTCGTCAGCGTCACCCGCAACGCCGGCCAAAACCACATCCACGGGGGCACGAAGAATTTCAGCCG
>JBDSGI010000411.1:0-3639 GCA_039919035.1 Opitutaceae bacterium | reverse complement strand
GCACGCCGATGCACGGCACGGCCACGGCCACGCGCGGATCGACGGCGGCGGCGAGGTAGGTCTCGATCCCGCCCTTGGAAAACCCGATGAGCCCAATGCGGCGCGCGTCGATGTCGTCGCGCGTTTCCAAGTAGTCGATGAGCCGCATCACGTCCCAGGCGGTGTCGAAAAAGAAGGGGAGTTCCTTGCCTGTGCGAATCGTGCGCAGGATCGCGGCGACGTATTCCTTGGATTTCGCGGCGCTGCCGCCCGCCGCGCGCGCGCCGTGATAGCGCCCGTCGATCGCGACGCCGATGAAACCGGCGCGCGCCAGCTCCGAGAGGTAGGCGCGCTGGCTTTCCTTGTTGCCGCCCGTGCCGTGGAGGGAAACGACCACAGGCCGGCGGCCGGACGAGGTCGACGCCTTGATCAGCATCCCGGGCACACGCTGGTCGGTCTCGGTGGCAAAATTAAATGCGATCTCAGTGAGGCCGTCTTTTGCGGTGGGTGGACTCGCGTTGGCGGCGAGAGCGACGCGCGGTCGGTCGATGAGTTTAAGGAAGGCTTCGCGGGAATCGGCGGCGCGCACGGCGCACAGCGAGAGCAAGGCGAAGACGGCGAGGGGGAGCCGGGGCATGGTGGGTCGATTCAGCACGGCGCGACGGCGAGGGCAAGCGAGCAGCGGCGTTCGAACCTATGTCCGCATCGAGTTTTCCCGCGCGCTTGCGCTGCGGTGCGCGGGCTCGTTACGTTTCGCGCCCATGGCCAAGCGCCGGCAATTACGCGGTTTCGACCTCAAGCAGCTTGAGGGCGTTGAGAGTCTCATCGGGATCGATGAGGTGGGGCGGGGCGCATTTGCCGGGCCGGTGGTGGCGGCGGCGGTGGTGGTGTCGCGCGAGTTTTTAGAGAGCCGCTGGGCGGTGGTGAAGGGCTCGCGCGTCAACGATTCCAAGCTGCTCACGGCCGCGCAGCGGGAAGAACTCTGGGAGGATTTCGAAGAGTTGGCGCAGGCGGGGAGAATCCACGCCCATCACGCGCTCGCGAACGTCGCCGAGATCGCGGAACTCAACATCCTCGGCGCGACCAAACTCGCGATGCGGCGCGCGCTCAGCGGCATTTATCCACCGGACGCCTTCGCGGTGAAGCGCGACGAACCCGACCTATTTTCCAGCTTCGAGGAGCGGTCGAGTTTTCAGCCTTCGGTGTCGGCACGGGTGATTGTGGATGGCCTGACGCTGCGCGGCTTTCCCTATCCGCATCGCGCGTTCGTGAAGGGCGACTCGCGTTCGCTCTGCATTGCGATGGCTTCGATCGTCGCCAAAGTGGCGCGGGACCGAATGATGGTGGAGTTGGAGACGACATTTCCCGGTTACGGCTTTGCGCAGCACAAGGGTTACGGCACGGAGGAGCATCGCGACGCGGTGCTGCGGCTCGGGCGCTGTCCGGAGCACCGCGAGGCGTTCCTGCGCAAGCTGCTCGCGGTGCGCGTCGATCCCGCGCAAATGGAGTTTCCCGGATGAGTAAAGCGACCGGCAAAAAAAACTCGTCGCTCGACCGCGTGCTCGGCCGGCTCGACACGCTCGACTCCGTCAACCTTGCGAATTTGGTGCAACGCCTCGCGCGTGAGCGCGGCGTCTTCGAGGAGATTTTTAACACGCTTCAAGAAGGCATCCTCGTGGTGCGCGACGACGGCGCGATCGAATATGCCAACTCGGCTGCCCAACGTTTGATCGGGATGGGCGGGGCTGAACTCGCGGGCCAGACCCTGTGGCGGCTGGTGCCGGGCCTGCGCCCATCGCTCGGCGCCGCGCTGGACGATCACGGCGTGGCCGCGCCCGTGGTGGCGCGGGAATTTGAACTGACCTATCCGGAGCCGCGGATGGTGCGACTCTACATGGTGCCGTTTCGCGCGGCGGGCGCCACGCCAGCCCGGCGCTTTGCCGTGATCCTCACGGACGTCACCAAGGAAAAGCAGACCACGGAGGCGCGCATCGAGGACGAGCGCACGTCCTCGATTCATTTGCTTGCAGCGGGGGTGGCGCACGAGCTCGGCAATCCCCTCAACTCGCTGACGATTCACCTCCAGCTGATGGACCGAAAGCTGAACAAACTGAAGGTGACGAAGGATGTGGAGTCGCTCG
Source organism: Opitutaceae bacterium (assembly GCA_039919035.1). GTDB lineage: Bacteria > Verrucomicrobiota > Verrucomicrobiia > Opitutales > Opitutaceae > ER46. Next base: position 1,519 of record JBDSGI010000411.1, on the reverse strand, counting down.
CCGACTCAGTGCGCATCTGCCGCGACGAGGTGACGCGCCTTGATGGCATCATCTCTAATTTTCTCGAGGCGATTCGGCCGCGTCCACCGGATCTCGCCGAGACTGATCTCAACGAGGTGCTCGCGGAAGTGCTGCGCTTTCAACACCGCGAACTGGCGGATCGGGGAATTGTGGTCGAAGCGGAGGCGACGGAGCTGCCGCGCGTGCTCGCGGATCGAAATCAGATCAAGCAGGTGCTGTTCAACGTCACCAAGAACGCGATGGAGGCGATGCGCCCCGGCGGAAAGCTCCAGATCAAATCGCGCGCGGACGACGACTCCGTATTTCTATTACTGGCCGATTCGGGCAGCGGGATCAAAGCGGAGGACTTACTGCGGCTTTTCCAGCCCTACCAGACGACCAAGACGGACGGCCACGGCCTTGGCCTGATGATTGCGCAGCGCATTATGCGCGACCACGGCGGTCAAATCGGGCTCGAGAGCAAGGAAGGCATCGGCACGATCGTGACGCTGCAATTTCCGCGCAAGGATCGACGCGTGCGGATGCTGGGCAGCTAGATCTGGCGCGGCCGAATGCCGGACCCGAGCGCGGCAAGGCCCGGGTTGGACTACTTGCTTTCGCTGGGCGCGGGGGCGGGTGGAGGGGAGTCGGCCGGCGCCGAATACGACGGTGGGGGCGGAGAGTAGGCGGGAGGCGGCGAATAAGACGGCGGGGGCGAATACGACGGAGGCGGCGAATAGGATGATGACGACGACGAATAGTTCGAATCGGCCCGCGAATAATTGTTTTCGGAGCGGTTGTGGTAGTCTGATCGGTTATTGTAGTCGTAGTCGCCGCGCGAATAGGTGCGCTGGGAATTACCCTCACTCGTCCGGCGATTGGAGCTGGAACTTGCGTTGGCCGTGGCCGGATTTGCAAACATCCGGCTGAACCACGCCGCGGGTTGACCACCATTTGAACCGGCCGAGTCCGTCCGGGCATACCCCGACACCGGGCGGCTTCCACCGTCGGCGGTGACAAAGGATCGGTCGCCGCCGGCTTGGGACAAGCCGGCGGACGAATAGACGACGCGTCGGTCGTAGTTGGGGTAGGAGACCCGCTCCACCGCCGAAGCGGGAGCAACGGGGACAGCGGCGAGGAGCGGCGGGCATTTGCCTGGGTCGCCGGGATGACGAGGCTGACCGGGAAAATGGCGGCGGCTGTCGTGGGGCGGCGTAACCGGCGGAATGACTGGCGGCGGCGGCTTGCGCGGGTTCATCGTCGGCGTGCAATAGCTGTAGCCGTCGTAATAAGAGTTCCCGAACCCGTAGTAGGAGTTTCCGTTGATCCCGTAGTAGTCGTTCAGAAACGATGAACTAAACCCGAAGCCGGTCGGGTAACGACCGGAGCCGGTGGTAGCCAAACTGGAGGCCGAAGCGGAACTGCGCAGCGGATTGGTTCGCACGCTGAGGACCAGCGCTCTTCCCGCGCCCTCGGGATCGGTTTCGTCCGGCACAAATTCCACGCGAATGATCCGATC
>JBDSGI010000410.1:0-10400 GCA_039919035.1 Opitutaceae bacterium | reverse complement strand
CGCCCGGCATCAGCCAGGAATCGTCGCCGATGCTGGCATTGCGTCCGACAAAAACCTGCGCCTGAACGTGGACGCGCTCGCCAAGCACCGCGCCGGCCTCAACCACGCAAAGCGGGCCGACAGTCGCAGTCGCAGCCACGCGCGCGCCGGACGCCACACTGGCGCTCGGGTGGACGCCGGGAGCGGGTTTGGGCCAGAGCGATTGCTCGATGCGCGCACAAACCCGCGCGAGCGCCATCGAGGGATTTTCGACGAGAAGAAAGAGCTGCCCCGGAGCGGGCTCCCCGGCGAAATCAACCGGCAGCAGGACAACCGAAGCGCGGGTGCCAGCGACGGCGGCCTTGTATTTCGGATTGCCGAGAAACGTCAGGTCGCCAGCGGCCGCATCGCCGAGCGCGGCGAGGCCGCGAACGGTTTCGGTCGTGGCGCCTCGGGTGGATTTCGGCTGCGCGATGGCGACGATGTCCGCAGCGGTAAAGGAAACCTGCATGGGCGGAGCGTGGAGGTTTCGAGGCTTCGCGCAATTCAGCAAACGGCGCGAGCGGACAAAGCAAAAAACGAAAAACCCCGCTCCATCGGGAGCGGGGCGTGAAATGACAGAATTAGCAGAAGCTTACTTCTTCGTGCCGAGCGACGGGACGCTGACCGCAGGTGCGGCCGAACCGGCGGGGGCGGGAGCAGCGGTAGCAGAAGCGGCCGGGCGGTCCTTGTTAATCTCCTTCTGCACCTCGTCGGTGATGTCGAATGCCGCGTCGGCGTAGATGAGGTTGGAGATGCCGATGCCCGTCGGGCCGGCTTTGTCGAGGAGCACATTGGAGCCTTTGCGCTTGGCGATATCGGTCGCGGTCTTGCTGATCTCCTCAAGGGCGACCGCGCGATAGTTGTTCAGCCGTTGACCGAGGGAATTGCGGGTGTCTTGGATAAACTTCTGGACCTCGCGCTGCTTGTTCTGGATAGCCTCAAGTTTTTTCTGTGCCTCGACCTGCGCCTTGTTCTTCGCGTCCGCGGAGAGGGCGGGGTTGTTGGACTGGTCGTTGAGGGTCTTGTATTCCTCGACGATCGCGTTGCCGTCCTTGTTCATCTTCTCGACCTCATCCTGGGCCTTTTGGTCGTCAGCCTGAATCTTGGCGTTTTGCTCGACGGTTTTGTAGTAGGTGTCGTAGAGCTTCGCCATATCGACGACGAGGAGCTTGACCGCAGGCTGAGCGCTGGCACCGGTCGCCAAAGCGGCCATAGCCGACAGGACGAACAGGGATTTGATGGAATTCTTCATGGATGGTGTTGGAGAAAGGGAAAGAAAAACGAAACAGAATCAGAAGCGGGTGCCAAAGGAAAAATTGAACTGGTTGCCTTTGCGGTTTTCCTTGGTGGCGGTGATCGGAATGCCGAAGTCGAGACTGAGCGGGGCGCCCGCCACGAAGAGCCGCAAGCCGAAGCCGAAGTTATCGTTGTAAGTGGCGGCGTTGAAGTCGTAGGCGCCGCGATTGACGAAACCGGCGTCGTAGAAGATCGCGAACCGGATGGGACTTACGATATCAAGCGAGTATTCGGCGCTGAAGAACCCGTAGGTCTTGCCACCGATCGGCTCGTTGAAGGCGTCACGCGGGCTAACCTCGCGAAACTCGAAACCCCGCAACGTCTGCGGGCCGCCGAGATAGTGCTTGTTGTAATAGGGCACGTCCTTCGCATCGCCGAAATTCTGCACCACGCCGCCACGCGCAAGGAGCGCGAGCACTTGGGTCTGCGCCTCGAACACCGGAAAGAACTGCGAGCCACGGAACTCCACGCTGTAGTTATTGTTGATTTTGCTGCCGCCGAGCGGGCCACCGGAGAACTTGGTGTTGATTTCAACGCGATTACCCGAGGTGGTGTTGATGATCTTATCACGGGTGTCGCGCTCCAGCTGAAAGCCGATGCTCGACTCGGCGTTGCTGCCCTCCAACGAGCGGATGACGGCCGAGGCGCTCGGCGAGATGTTGTTAATGTCGAACACCTGATAGGTGTAGGAGACCTTGCCGTTCCAGAGCTCCCAAAGGTGCTTGCGGAGATACACCTCAAAGCCCGTCTGCACCTGGCTATAGAACGAGCTGTTGTATTCCGAACTGGTGCGAAAAATACTGAAACCAAGCCCAAGCTGCTTCTGCAAAAACCACGGTTCCTCAAACGAGAGCACCACCTCGCTCGAAAGGGAGCCAAGCTGCATCTTCAGGCGGAATTTCTGGCCGTCGCCTTGAAAGAAAGAACGACGGTTAAAAAGGTCGAAATTGGACTGCGAGACTTCCGCAAAGAGCGTGGCGCGTTCCAACGAGCTGAAACCCGCGCCGAACGTGAGATTGCCTGTGCGACCCTCGCGCACGGCGATGCGCATGTTACGCCGGCCGGGGATGTTGGTCTCTTGCGGTGAGACATCCACGCTCTCGAAGAAGCGCGTGTTGTCGAGGCGCAGCTGGCTAATCTTCATCAACACGGTGCTGAATGTGTCACCGGGCGCGAGGACCAGCTCTCTTAAGATGACGGTGCTCTTGGTCTTCGCGTTGCCCTCAATCACGATGGATTCGACGGCGAACTTTTCGCTCTCCTGAATCTTGTATTCGAGGTCGATGTTGCCGGTCGTGACGTTGGGTTTTCGGATGAGCTGGACGCGGGTGTCAAGGTAACCGTCCTTGCCGTAGAAATCGTCGAGCCGCTGACGGTCGGCATCGAGTTTGGAAGGGACGAAAACCACGCCGGTCTTCTGGCGCACCACGCGCTTCAGCAGGGCGGAGTTGAACAGATTGTTGCCGGAAAAACTGATCTCGCCGACGCGGTATTGGCGGCCCTCGGTGATGTTGATGATGAGAACGAGCTTCTCAGGCTTCGGGTAGGTAAAGAGCACCTTATCCTGCGGGATTTCGACATCGAGGAAGCCGTGCTCACGGTAGTAGTCGCGGAGTTTGTCGAGATCGTCCTCAAACTGGTCATCCTTGAAGCGCCCAGAGCCGGTCAGCCATGAGAACATCCACCACTTCTTGGTTTCCATCACTCCGGGACTGAACGCGCCGCCGCCTCCCAGCACCTTGGACTTGATGCTCTTGTTGCCGACAAACTTGATCTCGGCGATTTTTACCTTCGCGCCCTCGCGAATCTTAAAAACCACCGTGCCGAAGCCGCCAACGCGATCGCGCTCCACAGTGTAACTGATCGAAACCTGATTGTAGCCGGCCTTTTGGTAAAATTCGCGGAGCTTTTCCGAGTCCTCCTTCACCTGACGCTCGTCGAGCGCTTGGTTGGGTTTTACCTTAACCTCTTTTTCGAGGCGGGCGGATTTCATCTTCTGGTTGCCCTCAAACCGCACGGCGAGCACGCGGAACTTCGGGGTCACCTCGACCACTAGGTTAAACGTGTTGGCGTTTACGGCCTCGTGCTTCACCTCGATAAACTCGAAAAGCGCCGTCCGGTAGAGCGAGCGGATGTCGCGGTCGAGGATCACCTCGTCGAAGTCGCCGCCCTCCCGAATCTGCATGTTAGCGCGGACGACCTGCTCATTCACGTTGGCCGTGCCAACAAACTTGATCGTTACGGTGCCGACTTTGTAAACCGGCACCTGCGCCGGCCCCTGACCGAGTTGGGCGCCCGGCTGCGCGGCCAGCGGAGCAAAGCCCGCCATGAGGAGCCCAAATACTGCGAGATATATGAAGGTGACCCTGCGCACAGGGTTACTGATGAAAGTTTTCAAAGCGGGTGATATCTCGTAGGAACGTAAGCTTCAATTCTCCTACCGGGCCGTTTCGTTGCTTGGCAACGATTAACTCGGCGGAGTCGGCGGCTACTTGGAATTTTTCGTCGGCGTCACGCGGTCGGGCCAGCATGAGGACCACGTCGGCGTCCTGTTCGATTGAGCCTGATTCACGAAGGTCGGAGATTTTTGGGGTGCGGTTGTCCTTTTCGGATGAGCGGTTCAGCTGGGATAATACAAGCACGGGGACGTCGAGTTCCTTCGCAAGTGCCTTTAGTCCGCGCGAAGCCTCGGCCACCTGCTGTTCGCGCGGCACGCGCGGGTCCGTCGGACTGAGCAATTGCAGGTAATCGACCATGATAAAACCGAGCGGCGTCCGAGAATGGATGCGCCGGGCCTTGGCCCGCAGCTGCATGATCGAAATGGCGCTGGAATCGTCGATGAAGATGGGCGCCTTGGAAAATTCGTCCGCGGCCTCCACCAAGCGGTTCTGCTCGTCGCCGTTCTTCGACAGCAACCCGTCGCGCAGGAGTTTCATGTTCACCCGGGCGCGCGAGCAGAGCATGCGGAGCGCGAGTTGCGAGGCGCCCATTTCGAGCGAAAAAATCAGCACGGCGGCCGGCGGACCCTTTTTCGGCAGCGCCGCGGTCTCGGCGAAATTCAGCGCAAGCGAGGTCTTGCCCATCGAAGGCCGCGCCGCGAGGACGATCATTTCCGTCTTCTGGAATCCCCACATCAACGCGTCGAGATCCTTGAAGCCGGACGAGATGCCCGTGAGCTCGCCCTTCTTCATCATCATTTTCGTGATGACGCTCATCGCTTCCTTGGTCGCGCCTTCCATCTGCTTGGCGCTTTCGCTCACCCGACTCTGGGTGACACCGAAAATTTTGGTTTCGATCTGGTCGACGAACTCGTCAATGCCACCCGAGAAACCGTAGCAATCCTCCACGGCTCCCGTCGCCGAGCGGATGATGTCGCGGAGCAACGCCTGCTCGCGCACCTTCTCGATGAAGTAGCTGGCCTGCGCCGTAGTCGGGATCCGGCTGCTTACCTGCGCGAGAAACGCATAGCCACCGACTTGGTCGAGCAGGCGGGCGGTTTTCAACTCTTCCGCCACGACCGACACATCCATCGTCACCCGGCGTTCATAGAGATCGAGCAGACGCTCGTAGATGATGGCGTGCTTGTTGTCGTAAAACGACTCGGGGCGAATCCGGGCCTCCAGACAGCGCGAAACGACATCGGCGCCGTCGAGCAGGCAGCAGGAGAGCAGGTGCTCCTCCGCCTCAAGACTGTGGGGCAACATCCGCCCAACCGCGCCTCCGGCCGGAGCCGAAGTGTAGGGACGGGGACTGTTGCTGGAGGCGTCTTGAACCATGCGAAAACCGACAATTAGGGAAGGGCTGACGAACAGCGGCAAGGGCCGCTTTTGAACATTCTATTCCCAAAACAAAGGCCGCGCCCGACGAGCAGGCGCGGCCTGGGCAGAATCAGGCGAAGGAGATTATTCCTTACGCGGACGGCGCTCGGGGCGGTCGCCGCGCTTCTCCGTCTTGTCCGCGGCGGGGGCCGCTTCAGTCACCACGGGCTCGATGGGATTTTCGGAAACGACGTCGAAGCTGACATCCACCGAGACGTCGGTGTGCAGCTTGATCTTCACCTCGTGCTTGCCGAGGGTCTTGACCGGCGTGAAGAGATGAATCTTGCGCTTGTCCAGCGTGATGCCGGCCGCGGCTAGCTTCTCGTGGATATCCTGCGCGGTAATTGCGCCGAACATCCTGCCGCCCTCGCCCGTCTTCACGGCAAACGCGAGGCTGGTCTTCTCCAGCTTCTTCGCCAGTTCCTGAGCGACGTTCAGCTCAGTCTGCTCACGCTCGGCGCGGCGCTTCTTCAGCGCGTCGACGTGTTTCTTGTTGGAAGCCGTGAGCGTCACCGCGATCTTGCGCGGGAGGAGAAAATTGCGGGCGTAGCCAGCGCGGACTTTGACTTGATCGCCTTCGCCGCCGAGACCTTCGACGGGTTGGACTAGGAGAACTTCGGTGTGTGCCATGTTCGGTATGAGTTAAACTAACGGAGTCCGCGCGGAGGCGGGGTTTTGGTTTTCGGGTGTCGCGACGGCTCTTGCCGCCGACGGCTTCCAGACGGAAGCCGCTCCAACAAATGCTTCGTTCCGGATTAGAACGGGACGTCTTCGTCCAAGTTTTCCGCCGCCGGCTTGGCGGGAGCGGAGCTGCGGGGCGGAGGCGAGTGACGTTCCGGCGAGGCGGTTTGATCGATGCCGGGCTCGGAGGAGCCGCCACCACCGCCAGCGCCACCACCGCGGCTGTCGCCAAGGAACTGGAACTGCTCCAGCACCACCTTCATGCGGCTGCGCTTTTCTTTGGTGGTTTTATCCTCCCACTGGTCGAGCCGGAGGCGGCCCTCGACGTAAAGCGGGCGCCCCTTGGTCATGTATTTGGCGATAGTCTCGCCCTGTTTGCCCCACGCCTCGACATCGACGTAAATCACTTCCTCGCGGCTCTCGCCCGACTCCATCTTGAACTGCCGGTTAATCGCCAGCGAAAACTGACAGATCGGCGTGCCCTTGGGCGTCACGCGCAACTCGGGGTCGCGGGTGAGGTTGCCCATGAGCAGGACTTTGTTGAGCGAAGGCATGGGGATGGGGCGGGGCGCGCCTGGGAAAATTAGACGGACTGAATGAAGGTCCGATAAACGGTCCCGTTCAGCCGCAGCTTCTCCAGAAGATTAGCGGGCGTCTCGGGCGGCGCGGAGAAATTCACGTGCACGTAATTCGCGCCGGTGAGCTTCTTGTCGGTCACGCGGACGAAGTCCTTGCGGCCGATGTTGTCGACGGCGGTCACCTCGCCCTTAACGTCGGTGATGACTTGCTTCACGCCCTCGATGAGCTGGTCGACGGTCTCCTCGCGGCCCCGGTTATCGAGGATGAAGGTCGCGCGGTAATTGCGTTTGGTGGGATTCATTTTGGTTCTCTGCGGTTGAGCTGGTTCATGGCCGGTTCGACGCCGCGGTAGAGCAGCAATTCGAGGCCGGTGACGAAAGGATCGAGTTTTTGAGTGAGGAGGAGCTGTTGTTCGGGAGTGAATTTTCCGAGGACGAAGTCTGAGAGGTCCATCTGCGCGGGCTGCTTCGGACCGATGCCGAGGCGGAAACGGGCAAACCCGTCGCCGACGTGCTCCAGCAAGCTGGCCACACCGTTGTGCCCGCCGGCGCTGCCGGTGACCGAAACCTTCATCAACCCGAGGTCGATGGTGAGGTCGTCGTAGAGGGCGACGATGGCGGCGGGCTCAAGCTTGTAGAACCGCGCCACGGCGGCGATGGCCCGGCCGCTTTCGTTCATAAACGTCAGCGGTTTGACCAGCCAGCGCGTGCGGCCCGCCCCGAGATCCCAGCGCGCGATCTCGGCGTCGAATTGCGGCGCGCGCTTCCATGCGAGGCCGTGTTTCTTGGCGAGAGCTTCGAGGACCACCCAGCCCAGATTGTGGCGGGTGGATTCGTAATCGCGGCCCGGATTGCCGAGGCCGGCAACGAGCGAAATGGACATGACTCAAAGAACATTCGCCAGACCCCACCGCGTTAAGGCGGCGAGGTGGCGGGGAAAAAACGCTTACTTCTTGGCAGGAGCAGCGGGCTTCGCACCGGCAGCCGGAGCCGCGGCGGGTTTGGCGCCCGCAGCGGGCTTGGCACCGGCGGCGGGAGCCGCGGCCTTGGCATCGCCAGCCGCGGGAGCCGCGGCGGCACCATCGGCGGGAGCGGCCCCAGCGGCAGCAGCCGCGCCTTCCGCCGCAGTGGCGGTGGGGGCGACAACTTCCTGCACGATTTCGGCGACGGGCTCGACGCACGAAACGACCGGCTGGCCCTTCGGATCGAGAAATTCAACCCCAGCGATGGTTTTCAGGGAGCCGACCTTGAAGGTTTCACCCACCTTGAGCTCAGTGACATCGACATCGATCGTTTCGGGCAGATCCTTGGGGAGCACGCGCACGCGGAGGGCCTGCGAGGCCATTTCCAAAACGCCGCTCTGATTCTTAACGCCGAAGGACTCGCCGATGAGGCGCACCGGAACTCGGATCTCAAATGTCTCGTCGCCCTTCACTTCGCGCAGATCGACGTGGACGTATTTGTCCGTGATCGGATCGCGCTGCACTTCCTGGAGGAAGGATAAGGCGTTCGCGGCACCGGTGGTGCCTTCGAGTTGAATCAGCACCGAACGACCGGCGACGCCCTTGATGAGACGGACGAATTCCGGGCCATCGAGCGACAGCGACTGCGGATTCGTGTGCTTCCCGTAAAGAATCGCGGGAACGCGGTTGACCTTGCGGAGGCGGCGTGAAGCGCTGCGGCCCGTCTGGGCGCGCTCGGCGACTTTGAGTTTGAACTGTTGGCTCATGGGTTTCGTTCCCCCTGTCACCCCGGAATTGGAGGCAGGCGTAGTGGAAAAGGGGCTGAGGTGATAGGACCGCCGAGGGCGAAAGCAACCAAAACTTTGCCCGCGCGCCGGATTTCGCCGCCCGGAATTTGAATCTCGCGCGCGCCCATGCAGTTGAGCCCTCCGCTCCTCACCAAACGGAGGCCGTCCATTTTCCGTCATCCTTAATCTTTCGCTTCACATTCGGCGGGGGCGTGTGCGAGGCTCCGCCCCTTGCCCTTCGCGCCATGACGAAAATCCTCCTCACCACAACCTCGTTCCAAGACACGCCGGGCGAGCATCACAAGCTCCTCGCTGCCACGGGCTGGGAAGTCATCCGCGCCCGCGGCCCGCTCAACGAGGCCGACACACTCGCCCTCGTCGGCGACATCGACGGCTACATTTGCGGCGACGACCTGATCACTCGCCAGGTCTTCGAGAAGGCCCGCCCTAAACTCAAGGTCCTCTCGAAATACGGCATCGGCGTCGACAAGATCGACGTGAAGTCCTGCACCGAGTTCGGAATTCCGCTGCTGTTCACGCCGGGCGTAAACCACACCACCGTGGCCGAGCACACCTTCCTGCTCCTCCTCGCGCTCGAGAAAAATTTCTTCTTCCACACCGACTCTACCCGCGCTGGCGGTTGGAAACGCAAGACTGGCCGCGAGCTGCTGGAAAAGACGATCGGCATCATCGGGCTCGGCCGCATCGGCAAGGAAGTTGCCCTCCGCGCCCGCGCGTTCGGCATGCACGTGATCGCGTTCGACGTTTACTGGGATGAGAAATTCGCCACCGCGAACAATGTTAAGCGCGCCGCCACGCTCGACGACGTTTACGCCGTCTCCGACTACCTCTCGCTCCACACGAATCTCACGCCCGAGACGCGCGACATGATCAGCGCGAAAAGTTTCCCGAAGATGAAAAAAGGCGTCCTCATCCTCAACTGCGCCCGAGGCGAAATCGTCCACACGGCCGACATGGTTGAGGCGCTCAAGTCCGGACAGGTCGGCGGCTACGGCACCGATGTGCTCGACGAAGAACCGCCGCGCGCCGACCACCCGCTGCTCAAGCTCCCCAACGCGATCGTGACGCCGCACATCGGCTCGCGCACCGCCGAGAGCGTGCAGCGCCAAGCGGTCGCCGCCGTGAAAAATCTCATCCTCGCGATGCACGGCGACAAGCCGCTCGCGCAGGTCAACCCCGAGGTCCCCGTCAAACGCGTCGTCTAATGTAGCTCGGTTCGAAGACCCCGGCCGGGTTCAACGAACCCGGTTACAACCCTCAACTCTCAGCACATAATCACATGTCCGAAATTTTCTACGTCGTCCCCGAAACCCAGCACAACGACCTCGTCGCCGCCGCCTATCGCAAGCGCGGGTTTTCGTCCGCCGAAGCCGCCGCCGGCGCGCGTTTCTGCGCGGAGGCCTCGCGCCACGGCATCCGCACCCACAACGCCCTCAAGGCACTCCACCTCGATCACTTCCTCGGCTCCGCCACCGGCGGCTGCGTGCCCAAGGCCAAGCTTGAGAAAATCAAGACGCCCTTCCGCGCCTCGCAGGTCTGGAACGCCAACAAGAAACTCGGCCAAGCTACCGGTTACGCCGCCATCGAGACGGCTATGAAGCTCGCCGACAAATACGGCGTCGGCATGGTGTCAGTGGACAATGCTTTCCACTACCTCTGGGGCGGCGGCTATGTGATGGATGCGGCCAAGCGCGGCTACATCGCCTACACCAACTGCACCGCGGCTCTCGCCGAGGTCGTCCCCTTCGGCGGCAAGTTCCCCACCCTCGGCACCAACCCGCACTCGTGGGGCTTTCCCACCACCGCCGCCATCGGCTACCCCATCGTAATCGATTGGGCGACCAGCGTCGTCGCGATGGGCCGCGTGCAGCAGCTCGCCCGCGAAGGGAAACAGCTGCCGCCGAACGCCGCCGTCGATCTCAACGGCCAGCCCACCACCGACCCGAACCAGGCGAAATATCTCATCCCGTTTGGTGCGCACAAGGGATACGGGCTTGCGCTCATGAACGAAATCATCGGCGCCTTCATCGGCGGCTCGCTGCCCACGCTCCGCAACCGCTGGGACCAGGTCGGCGACGACAAGGGCACCTGCGCGTTCTTCTTCCAAGTGTGGAAACCCGAGGCGATGAATGCCGGCGCCTTCGCCAAGGGCCGCAACCAAAGCGACAACGTCAAGGCCGTCCTCGCCGACATCCTCGGCCACGGTAACGAAGCCTGCATGCTCCCCGGCCAACT
>JBDSGI010000409.1:0-8626 GCA_039919035.1 Opitutaceae bacterium | reverse complement strand
GATCGGTGAGCGGAAAGGCGGGGGCGTGATAGTCGCTGAGGCCGGGGGCGACAAACGTCGCGGCGGGCAGCTGGCCGGCGAGCAGGACTTTGGTGGCGAGCGCGGTGCGGTCGATGGCGAGCGAGAGAGCGCGGCGCACGCGCGGATCGTCGAACGGCGGGCGGCGGGTGTTGAAGCGGAGGAAGTAGGTGTTGAAGTAGGGATCGGTGCGCAGGACTTGGGACTGGTTGGCGCGATAAGCGGCGACTTTGCTCACGGGCAGTTGGTCGGTGGCGTGGAGCTGGCCGGCGCGGAAGGCGCGCTCCTGCGTCTCGGCGCTGTCCATCGGGAAAAACTCGATGGCGTTGAGGCGAACTTGGGCGGCATTCCAGAAGGTGGGGGATTTTTCAACGCGGACGCGCTGACTGGGCACCCAGTCCTTCAGCACGAATGCGCCGCTGGTCACCATATTCTTCGGGCGCGTCCACGGCGTGCCCCGGCGATAAGCGTCGCCGGCGGCGGCGATGCTGCGCACATGCAGCGGCGACCAGACCGACTGGTCGAGCACGCTGAGGAAATAAGGCATGGGCCGCTCCAGCGTCACCCGCAGCGTATGCTCGTCGGGAGCCGTGAGGCCGACGGCGGAGAACTCGCCGGTGGATTTGTGAAACGCCTCGGCGCCCTTGATGCAGTAGAATTGGTAGGCGTTGTCGGAAGCGAGCGACGGCGTGAGCACGCGGCGCCACGTCGCGATGCAATCCGGCGCGGTGATCGGTTCGCCGTTGGACCACTGGGCGTGGGGCCGGAGCTGAAACGTGTAGACTAGGCCATCAGGCGAGATGTCCCAACTGGCCGCGAGCGCGGGGAGCGGGCGCTGGGTCTGCTCGTCGAGCCGGACGAGGCGCTCGAAGAGGGCGGAGAAAATTTTCGCCTCGGCGATGCCGGTGACGACATGAGGATCGAGGTCGGGGGGATCGACGTCGATGGCGCGAAGGAGGGTTTGCGCGCGCGTGGCGCGGTCGACGGGCGTCTCACGTTTGGCGCAGCCGACGGCCACCGCGAAAAGCGAAAACACGCATAGGAAACGCCAAAGAGGGAAGGTCATGGGAAAGAAATATTCTGGCCAGCCACGCCGGACCGCAGCCGGCTAGACCTTGGCGACGAGCGCCACGGCGTGCGCCGCGATCGCGAGGCCGCGACCGATGTCGTCGATGCCCTCGTTGGTTGTCGCTTTCAGCCCGATGTTGGAAACGGGGAGATGCGTGGATTTGGCGAGGGCCGCCTTCATTTCGGCGAGGCGCGGGAAGATTTTGGGCTTCTCGGCGATCACGGTCGCATCGATGTTGCCAATGGCGAAACCAAGTTTGGACAGCTCGCCACAGACACGCGAGAGGAGCACCTGCGAGTCGATGTTTTTGTAGGTGGGATCGGTATTGGGGAAAAAGTGGCCGATGTCAGGCAAGCCGGCCGCGCCGAGCAGCGCGTCGCAGATCGCGTGGGTGACGCAGTCGGCGTCGCTGTGGCCATCGAGGCCGTAGTCGGTGTCGAATTTGACCCCGCCGAGCACGAGCGGCCGGCCCGGGACGATGCGATGGATATCGTAGCCGTGGCCGATGCGGAAATTCATCGGAGCAGGTTGCCCACGGAACACTCGGAAGGCACGGAAAAGAAGCGGCTCAGGTCTCCGCCACGATGGCGGCGGCCCGGGCGATCAGAAACTCCACGTAGGCCAGATCGGCGGGGGTCGTGATCTTGGGATTGGGGTGCGCGTTTTCGAGGAGCGCGATCGGGTGGTCGAGGTGCTCGACGGCCTGCGCGTCGTCGGTGATGGCGAGTTTCTTTTTTGCGACCTTGGCGTAAGCGCGGGTGATCAGCTCGCGGGAGAAAACCTGCGGGGTTTCCATCGCCCAGAGTCGGCTGCGATTCAGGGTGTGCAGGCGGGCGTCATCGTGATGCTTCTTGATCGTGTCGGTCACGCGGTGCGCGAGCACGACGGCGTGCTCGCGGCGGACGATTTTGTGCAGCGCTACGAGTTGCTCGGGGCGAATGAGCGGGCGGGCGCAGTCGTGGATGAACACGTGCTCGATGTCGGCGGGCAAGGCGGCGAGGGCGTGTTGCACGGAGTCCTGGCGCTCGCGGCCGCCCTGGACGAGCACAGAGGGCGTCGGAGCGTAGGCGGAGAGTTCCATCATCTGGCGCTGGTCGCGATAGACGACGACGTAGAGGTCGGCGATGGCGCTCATCATGAAGGCGGCCGCCGAGTGGCCGAAGACGGGGCGGCCGGCGAGCGGGGCAAGGACCTTGTCGGTCACGATCCCGCCCATGCGTGAGCCGCTGCCGGCGGCGAGAAGGATGGCGGCGGTGCGGCTCATGAGGGTGAAAAATTCAGAGGCTAGAAGTCAGAGTTGAGAGATTGGAAAAAGTCCAGACACGCAAAAAGGCAGAAAGTCTTTGTCAGGCTCCCACCTTATTTTTCGGGTCTGACTTCTGCCCAAGTTCCGCCAGGATTGCGCGGGCGGCGGCGGCGGGATCGGGAGCTTTGAAAATCGGGCGGCCGACCACGATGTAGGTCGCGCCGGCGCGGGCGGCGTCGGCGGGCGTCATGATGCGCGTCTGGTCGTCGGCCTTGGCGTCGCGCGGGCGGATACCGGGGGTGACGAGGGCGACGCGGGGCGGCAGCACGGCGCGGAGCGGCGCGATCTCAAGCGGCGAGCAAACGAGGCCGCGGAGGCCGGAGTCGGCGGCGAGGCGGCCGAGCCGCACGACTTGGTTCTCCGGCGAATCCGCCGGGCCGGTTTCGGCAAGGCCCGCGGCACTCATCGAGGTGAGCACAGTGACGCCGAGCAGGAGGAGATCGGGTTGGTGCTGCTGCTGGGCTTTCACGGCCCATTGCATCATCTCGCGGCCGCCGCAGGTGTGGAGCGTGAGCATGCCGATGGGGAGCTTGGCGCAGGACTCGATGGCCTTCGCAACGGTGTTGGGAATGTCGTGCAGCTTGAGATCGAGAAAGACATTGAAACCCATGCCGGCGATTTCGCGGACGCAGTCGGGACCGCAGGCGGTGAACATTTCCAAGCCGACCTTCACCCAGCGCACGGTGCCCTGCAACGCGCGGAGCGTGGGCGCGATTTCGCGCGGCGATTGGGCGTCGAGGACCAGAATAAGATCACAAGGCATGAACGTGCAGGCGATGCTTGGGCACGAATCGGCGCGATTGAAGCCCAAATCGCGTGGGCGGGCCCGCGGAGGAATATTGGGTTGCGGCGCCGGGGCGGGCGGAGGACGTTGCGGCGAATGGCCCTCTTTGAAATCAAGTGCGAGATTCCCCCGGTGGACGCGGCGGTGGCCGACGAGCTGCTGCTGGAGCACGCGTTCGAAAACTGGAGCGTGCTGGAGGACGTAATTGTGAAACGCGCCTGGGTGGCGGGCATCTGCGCCGACGCGGCGGGGGCGCACCGCGAGTGGGAGAAAATCGCGGCTTTGCTGCGCCAGGCGGGGACCGCGCCGCTGGCGGAGCCGGTGCTGCGCGAGATGGCGGACGCCGACTGGCGAGACAGCTATAAGGCGCATTTTCACGCGTGGCGGTTCGGGCGCCTGCATTGGGTGCCCGTCTGGGAACGGCCGACGTTTGTGCTGCCGCCCGGCGACGCCGTGCTCTGGCTCGATCCGGGACTGGCGTTCGGCACCGGCAACCATGAAACCACGCGGCTCTGCGTGGAACGGTTGGTGTGGATTGCGGAGAATAGAGATCTGAAGAGCGAAAGCCTTTCAGTCGTCGATGCCGGCTGCGGATCGGGGATTCTCGCGCTGTCGGCGGCGTTGTTGGGGTTCCGGGACATCGTGGGTTTCGACAATGACCCCGAGGCGGTGCGCGTGAGCGTGGAGAACGCGGCGCTCAACGAACTGGAGCAGCGCGTGGAGTTTTTCGCCGGCGACTTGGTGGGTGGACTCGCGGGCCGTCAGGCGGACGTGGTGCTCGCCAACATTCAGGCGGATGTGCTGATGCGGTTCGCCGGCGAACTGATCGGGGCGGTGGCGCCGGGCGGGGTGATGATTCTGAGCGGTATTCTCGCGGGGGAAAATGCGCAGGTGCGCACGGTGTTCGAAGCCGGCGCGCCGGGCTGGACAGTGAATTGCCGGACGATGGGCGAGTGGAGCGACGTGCTGCTCACGCGGCCCGCTTAGCCCGATCACGGAAACAGCGTCCGGCCTGCGTCGCGTTCCGCCGCCAGCCGCTGCAAAAATTCCGAACGCGGGATCGCGCGCGCGCCAAGCCGCGCGAAATGCGGGGTGAGTTGCTGGATGTCGAGCCAAGTGGAGCCGCGGGCGCGCAGGTGCCCGATCAAGTGCAGCACGCAGAGTTTCGAGGCGTCAGGTCGGCGGTGAAACATGCTCTCGCCGGTGAATACTCCGGCCGCGCTGACGCCGTAAAGTCCGCCGACCAGCGCATCGCCCTCCCAGACCTCGACGCTGTGCGCGTGACCGAGGCGATGCACTTCGATGTAAGCGGAAATCATGGCCGGCAGAATCCACGTGCCGCCCTGACCCGGCCGCGGCGCGGCGGCGCAGGCGCGGATGACAGCCTCAAAGGCGTGATCGATGGTGAAGCGGAAATGGCGGAGTGAGATTTGGGATTTTCGCAGGTTCTTCGGCACGCGCAATTCGGTGAAATCCAGAATCGCCCGGCGCGGCGGACACACCCACGGGATGGGGTGATTCGGTCCATCGGAGTCCGGCCAGGGAAAAATTCCGTGGCGGTAGGCGGAGACAATTCGGGTGGCGGAAAGATCGAAATCGAGGGCCACGAGCCCGTGGCGGTCGGCAGGGTTGGGAGCGGGCCATTCCGGGGCGGTCATGCGGGGGAGAAACGCAGCGTAAACGGGCGCCGGCTGTCGTCGAGCGCGGGAATCGTGACCCCGATAAAGTTTTTATCGCCGCCCGAAGATTCACGGATGCAAGTTTTCCACCGGGGTCGACGTAATGCCTTGCGCTGCGGTCGCCCGGAGGGCTTGGCTCGGGGCCACTGCGATGATTATCCGCGACGATCCCACCTTGTTGCATGCCGTGGCGCGGCGGGACGAGGTGGCGTTTGCCGAGCTATACGATCGGTTATCGCGGCCGGTTTTCTCCCTGGTCGTCCGCATCCTCCGGTCGCATGCGGAGGCGGAGGAGGTGTTGCAGGAGGCGTTTTGGCAGGTGTGGGAACGCGCGCCGGATTATCGCGTGGAGTTGGGCACCGCGTTTGGCTGGGTCGTTACGATTGCCCGACACAAAGCCATCGACCGACTGCGGGCCAACGCCCGGCACTTGAAGCGGATCGAAGAAGCGCAGGGTCTGCGCGATGAGGAAGACTTCGCCGCCCCCGCCGCGATCGATGCCCTCGTTTCGGACGAGCGGGGCGCGGTGGTGCGATCCGCGCTCGCGCAGTTAAACGCCGAGGAGCGCCGCGCCATCGCGCTCGCCTTCTTCGATGGACTCACGCACGACGAGATTGCCACCGCGCTCCGCGCTCCTGTGGGCACAATCAAGGCGCGCATCCGGCGGGGGATGTTGAAACTCAAACCGGCCCTCGCCCGCGCGCGCTTGGCCGCCACCAACTGACCGCCCATGGGCGCGAAATCAAAGAAACCGCTTTCGCCTTCCGCCCGCATTCCTGCCGGCGTCGAGCACCCCATGGGTGTGACTGACGCGGAACTTGCCTGGGGCGTGTCCCCGACGCTGAAGCCTTCGCCGCGAGTGAAAGAGATCGTGCTGGCTCGCATTCGAGGGGCGCGTGCGAGGGAAAAAAACGAGGCGCGCCCCGGCTGGCGCTTCGAATCGATTGAGGAGGCCCAGGGCTGGCGCGCGACGAAGATTGCCGGCGTGCGTCTTAAGACCCTGTCGGTCGACGAGACGCGAGATGTGGTGATGTTGTTGATGGAGATGGCGCCGGGGGCGAGGTTTCCTGACCACGTCCACACTTTGGGGGGAGACGAAGGTTTCGTTATTTCGGGCGACGTAATCACCGGCGGGCGGCTGATGCGGGCGGGCGACTATTACCACGCAACGGAAGGCACGACGCAGGGCGAGACGGTCAGTCCCAGCGGCTGCATCGCGCTGCTGAGCCTGACCGCGCGCGCTTGGAAGCAAGGGCGGGAGGCATTGGCGTGATGAGCTGGAGGCGGTTTTTCGCGGCTTGGGCGTTCGGGACGTGCTTTGCGCCGTGGGCATGGGCCCACGACCCGGGGATCAGCACCGCACAGGTTGAACTGGGGGCCGCCGCGTTCGTGCTTACCACCGGCTTTGCGCCCGCCGATGTGCAGCAACTGCTGCCGTCGGCCCTGCGGCACGAGGGGGCGTGGACGCAGAGTGAATTCGACGGCGCGCGCGAGCGCCTGCTCGCGCTGGCGCCGGAGCTTTGGGAAATCCGGGCGGGGGGGCGGGTGATCCCGCCACGTGAGCTGCGGGTTGAGTTGCTCCCCGGTGACAGTGTTAGTTACACGCACGTTTATCCGCGCGAGAGCAGCTGGCCGGGGCTAACCTTGCGCGCGCTGAAGATTGGTGAACTGCCATCGGGCCATCGCCAGTTTTTGATTGTGGCCGACGAAGCGGGCTCGGTGATCGCGAAGAAATTGATGAAGGCGGAGGATGCCGCGCTTGATGTCACGCTGGACGCGGGGGCGGCAGGTTCAGCGGGTGGTGCACAGCCAGGGCAAGACGCCACTTGGTGGGAATTCATCAAGCTGGGAGTTGAGCACATCGCGACCGGCTATGATCATCTGCTTTTTCTGTTCGGCCTGCTGGTGGTGTGCCGGAGCTTCCGTTCCATCGTCGCAATCATCTCGTGCTTTACGCTGGCGCATTCCATCACGCTGGCGGTTGCGACGCTCGACTGGGTGCAGCTGCCCCCGCGACTAGTAGAGCCGGCGATTGCGGCCTCGATCGTCTTTGTGGGAGTGGAAAATGTGCTGCGCCGGGGTGAAGAACCGCGCGGACGGTGGGCGCTGACGTTTGCGTTCGGCCTCATTCACGGCTTCGGTTTTGCGAGCGTGCTCCGCGATCTCGGGATCGGGCGGGGCGGCGGTGGAGTCGCGCTGCCGCTTGTGACCTTCAACCTCGGCGTTGAAATCGGCCAGATTGCGATTGCCGCCGCGGTTTTGCCGGTGGTCTGGTGGCTGAGGAAAAGCGAAACGTTCGTGCGCCGCGGCGTGCCGGCGTTTTCGGCCGGGGTGGCGCTGGCGGGCCTTTATTGGCTGTTGGAGCGGACGCTTTTTTCCTGAGCGGCTGTGGTGCGGCTACGCTGGGCGGCGCTGGGCGGATGCAGGAAAAATTTTCGATAATTTCTTGCCGCGCGCATACCCACGCGCATCCGACGCGAACTATGGGTAATGCTACGTTTGTCCCGTTTGCTTTTTTTGTCGCTCGCCGCCGCCGGCCTGATCGCGGCTTCCCCCTCTTTTAACCTAGATCGCGAGCTGGTGCTCGCGCCGCAGTCCGGGAGCACCGCCGAGGACAAAGAGATCGCGCGCTGGCAGGAAAAATCGGGCGCGCCCGGTGCCGCCGCCGCGATGTTCGAGCATTTGGGCTGGGCCTACGTGGCCAAGGCGCGGCGCACGCTCGACGCGGGCTTCCACAAGCTGGCGGAGAAAACCGCCGACGTGATCGATGCGCAGTTCGGGTCGACGCCGGACTCGCGGCGCTTGCGGGCGCACGCCCTGCACAATCTGCATCGTTTCCACGAGGCGGAGATCGTCGCGCGCCAGCTGGTGGCGGAGTCGGGCGCCCCCGCTGATTTTGCACTCCTGAGCGACGTGTTGGTGGAGCAGGGCCGAATCGCCGAGGGCGTGGCGGCCTTGCAACGGATGGTCGATCTCAAACCCGGGGTCGAAGCGTTTGCCCGGATCGCGCATGTGCGCTGGCTGAAAGGCGATCTTGGCGGGGCGATGGAGGCGATGCAAACGGCGCGGCGAGCGAGCCGGGCCGAGAATGCTGAGACCCGCGCGTGGCTGCTCACGCGACTCGCGAACTTCACGCTCCAGCAGGGCGATACGGATCGGGCGCTCGCCCTGACTGAGGAGGCAAACGCCGGTTTGCCCGAATATGCGCCGGCCTTGCTGGCGGCAGCGCGCGTGAGGCTCGCACAGGGAAAAACCGCCGAGGCGATCATTCGGCTGACGCGCGCGGAAGCGCTGGTGCCTTTGCCGGAGTATCAATGGTGGTTGGCCGATGCGCTGGCCGCTGCGGGTCGAGAGCCGGAGGCGGCCGAGGTTGAGCAGCGGCTCATGAAGCGCGGGGCGTCGGAGGATCCGCGCACCTTCGCGCTATTTCTAGCTACGCGGCGGGTCGAGCCGGCCGTGGCTGAACGTCTCGCGCGGACGGAACTCAGCGAGCGCTCCGATGTGTTTTCGCACGATGCGCTGGCTTGGGCGCTGCTCGCGCACGGTGAACTGGCCGCCGCCGATGCGGAGATGCGCCTAGCCCTCCGCGAGGGCGTGCCTGACGCCCGACTGGCGCTCCATGCCGGCCTTGTCGCGCGGGCGGTGGGGCGGGATGACGAAGCCGCGCGACATTTGGCGAACGCGGAAAGCGGCGCAGGCACGCTGTTGCCGTCCGAACGCGCCCGGTTGCGCGCCGCGTGCGGTGAACTGCCCTCCAGCGAATAAATTTC
>JBDSGI010000408.1:0-4943 GCA_039919035.1 Opitutaceae bacterium | reverse complement strand
GTCGCTCCAGCCGGCTGACATCCAACCTTCGTGCACTTCGAGGCCCGAAGTGCCGGGACGCGTGGGTTGCGCCCCCGCCCGCCACACCGTCGGCGGAACGACCACGCGATCGCCCTCGATAAAACAGTGCGGCTCAAGATTCACCCCGCCCGGCAGAATGAACGCGTAGTCGAATCCCAGTGCGAGGGGACCGCCCCGCACGGGCTGCGTGAAGTCGACGTCGCGGGTGCCGCCACTGCCGTTCAGGTGATTCGTTTTTCCGCGAACCACGCCGCCGCCCGGTTTCGCGAAATCGAGGCCGAGATGCCATTTCCCGACGGCCGCGGTCTGGTAGCGGGCGCGACGCAGCACGATCGCGACGGTCTCACGCCCAGCTTCGATCAAAGGCTCTTCATACTTGGTCCAGAGCACCATATTTTTTAGGCGCGTGCGCCAGGAGTAGCGCCCCGTGAGGAAGCCATAGCGGGTCGGCGTGCAGACGGACGCGGGCGTGTGGGCGTCGGTGAACCGCAGGCCTTCGCGCGCGAGGCGATCCATGTGTGGCGTCGGGATTTTCGAGTCCGCGTTGTAGCAATGCGGATCGCCGTAACCCATGTCATCGGCAAGGAGCACAATGATGTTCGGCGTCAGGGCGGCGGCACTCACGACGACCGACGCGAACGAAACAAACGCCATTGGCACCAGCCAAAGCGTCCTAAAAAAGCCGGCGAATTTCATAGCGATGCTCGCTCAGAACTGAAACGTGCTCGTGAGGAACCAAGCTTTTTCCGGCGGCATGCGCAGCGCGCCGGGTGTGCCGTCAAAGTTGGCCGTGACCACGATCAGGTCTTCACTGCCAATGATGTTACGCGTATTGAGCTGGAGGGACCACTTGAGCTTACGGCCGAAAAATTTGTCGGCCCGGTAGCCGACGAAGGCGTCACCCCGGAAATCCGTCTTGCCGAAATAGGGATGCGCGAGGTCAGCGATCTGCACCCCGGCGCTGTTCGTCACAAAGGGATAACCGATGGCCGCGCGATCCTGCCAACGCACCGCCCCACCGACGTAGAGCCCCTTGAGCGCGCGAGCAGTGAAATCGTAGCGGTTGACCAGATTCCAGCGCCACTTGACCAACTCGGGACTCGGGCTCCCCGCCGTCAGTTCGGCGATTTGCAGCGGCACCGCCACGGAACCGTTGAACAAACTGCCCCAAGGATCAGGGGCCTGACCCGGCTGTCGCGCACCGGTGAGCAACTGCGGATTCGCGCGCTGCAGGTTGGCGAGGTAGTCATTCACATAGGCGCGCAGGTCGGTGCCGACACTCGACTTCACGGTCTCAGTCTTCACGACGTTGGCCGAGATGCGCCAATTTTTCGTCACATTCACGGCCGCTTCGAGTTCCAGCCCCTTGGCGACGTAGTCGGTCGTCGAAGTGACATTGGTGATCGCGGCCCGCTCCAGTGTGTAGGTGCCGTTGGCACCTCGCACCATGCGGGGATTGAAATTGTAGGCATCGCCGATCCGCAGGCGCTTCGGCAGCGCATTGAAATGCGCCAACGCCGCATCGGTGAAGGTGGGGAAACTCGAGTATCCCCAATCGCGCGTGGCCAGCCGGTTGGCATCCGCCACCAGCAGGTAATCGATGACCGTGTAGCTTGAGTTGAGGGCCGACGCCGCCGACACGGCGGAGTCCGATGCGTTCTGCGCCGACGTCTTGAACCAGTTCATCCGGAGATCGAGCTTGCCGCCGAAAGCGGTCAACATGAGGCCCCGTTCGGTCGTCTTGCCGTCGGGCGTGCCAATCTCCTCGTTGAAGGAATTGCGGCGCTGACCCGAGGGCGTGAAGTTTTTCGAGGTATTCCAGTAAGCGCGCAGACTGGAATCGAACGGCAGCAGCTTGCGGAGTTTCTCCGGCAACACGCCGACCACACTGAAGGAGGGACTGTTCGCCACGTTGATGGACGACGGCGTCTTGGGCAGGAAGAGCGTCTTGGGATCGATGTTTCCATCGGACAGGAGAACCGGATCCGCCGCTGTGTAGTTCGTGTCACTGTCACGACGTAAACCAGAGAGGGTGATGAGGTGACCGTGCAACCAATGGCTCTGCAGACTGACGGCTTTGGATTCGAGTTTCTCCTGCCGCATACCGCCGCTCTTGGTGATTTGGCCGACCGTCAGTGGAGCAATCCGGAACGAGTTCGTCACCGGATCGAAGAACGAGATATTTGCGACGTCACCGGGGGAGGGTAAACGGGTCGTGACCGGCGAAAGTCTCAAGCTGGACGCACTGGCCAGTCCGTCCGCGCTGCCGCCGAGGTAGATCATGCCCCGGGCATTGCGCGCAAAGAGCCCGGGGTTCGCCAAGAGGCTATTCAAATTGATCGTCGGATCATTCGTGAGCCAGGGACTGTTGAAGGCCCGGGTCGCTCGATCCGTCGTGGTCGACGTGGCGAGGCCAGTCAGTGTGTGGGTTCCGAGCAGGCGACCCAGTAAACTGCGTGATTCGCGAAAATCCTGAATATAGAAAGCGGTGGCCCGCCAAGAGCGGTTGGTCGTCTCCACGTTCTGGAGCCCGTTGATGTCCTGTGTGACGATGAACGGCCGCCCGTAATTTGGATTCGGTTGTCCGTTCGCATGCACCTGCGTGATGTCGATCTTGATGACGGCATCCGAACCGCTGAACGGAATATTGTTACGGCGATTGTAGCGCTGATCGTCCGCGACCAGCTCCACCCCGGCGCGACCATCCCAAAAGAGTTGCTCCAAGCGGACGTTGTTCGCGTGAAATTTATGCTTCACGAAATCGAACGCCCCGGTGAGCAGGTTTTCGCGGAAATCGAAGATCGCGCGATCTTCCTCCGCCATGCGCACCAAGATGATCGTGTTCAGACCGCCCCGGAGGGGATTGGTCGCCTGATAGGTGCGATTCACCGGCACCTGAGAGCCGGCCACGCCGTTGATCGTTCCGACCAAGCCCTGGACGTTAGTGAACCCGTTGGCGCTATAGCCGATGAGCGGAGACGTGGCATCGGGTTGATTATAGAACGCAGTAAAATTCCGGAAGTAAGCATTGGTGTGGACCAACCCGGTGGCAGGGAGGACTTGCCCGGAGCCATTCGTATACACGTTGGTGACGGCATTGAACCGCGGCTTGTTATCGACCCAAAACGAGGCGAAGCCGTTGATCGGCGGAATCGGATTCGGCGGCGTGCCTTGGATGGTGCCGGTCTCGTAATTTGCCCGCACCGTTGTGGCCCCAAGGAACGATCCACGGCGACCGTCTTGCACGCGCCACGTCAACGCGCCGAAGAGTCGTTTGTCCGTCATGGTCGCGGGGCGCTGGTTATACTCGAGGTCCTCATCCACGAGCACGAAGCGACCGGAAAGCCGGTTCGGGATCAGCACGCGCGTGATGTCCAATGTCTCACGGTGCGCACCGTGAGAACCGATCCGGGCTGTGACCTCGTTGCGATTCTTAAAAGCGGCCGTCTTCAAACTCCGGTCGAGCACGCCGCCCGGCGACCCGGCTCCCGCCAAGATGGCGTTGGGGCCGCGACTGATGGTCAGTGCGGTGGAGTTGTAATTGTTAAACGGGATATCGGTAACGAAGTAGTCCCGCGTGTTGGTGATCTTCGCGAGGCCGCGCACGCGGTTGTTGTCGGAAGGGTTGGTGCGCGCATCGTTGTTGCTGCCGGCGCGGTCTAGGCCGTCGCCGAGGAAATTGCCCGACATGCCGCCGACCTCGGTGCCGGCGGTGTAGACCAAAATGTCTTCGGCGTTAACCGCGCCAAGGTCACGCATCATCTCATCGGTCACGACCGAGACCGCCGCTCCAATATCCTTGAGATCGGTCTTCAGGCGGGTGCCGGCCAGAGTCGAGGTGGCGCGGTAACCGTTGTCCGCGTCGGCCAAGACCTGAAACGGACTTAACTCGACGACCGAGTCCTTGTTCGCGGCAGCATCATCGCGTTCCCGCGCCGCGTTTGATTTCGGGAGGTCGCCTGGCGTCGACGGCGCCGCCCGAACGGCGTTTGGGGGTGCCGTCTCCACTCTCACGGCAAAGGCACCGCTGCTGGCATCCTGCGTCGCGACGAGACGCGTGCCCGCCACGAGGAGCGTGAGCGCCTCACGCGGCGCGAAGTCGCCACTTACCGGATTGGTATTTATTCCTCGGACTGCCAAGGGTGAAAACACGATTTCCCGGTCGGCCTGTTCGGCGAACCGCG
Organism: Opitutaceae bacterium; assembly: GCA_039919035.1. Lineage (GTDB taxonomy): Bacteria > Verrucomicrobiota > Verrucomicrobiia > Opitutales > Opitutaceae > ER46. Next base: position 738 of record JBDSGI010000408.1, on the reverse strand, counting down.
CGAGCGTTTGGGCGGCATCGCCGGCGGCAACGTCGAAGCGCCGCTTGGTTTCCGCAGCGCCGAGCGCCGCCGAAAGTAAGCCGAGGCCAAGCAGCGACGCGCGCGCTAACCAGGAGAGACGGGTAATGGTCATCGGAAGCGGCCTGATGGTTCAGAACGAAAACGTGTTCGAGAGCAGCCAGCGCGTCTCGTTCGGGATGCGCACGACGGCGATCATGCCGTCGGGGTTCGCCTTCACGGGCATATCCTGGCCATTGCCCCAAGCGTTGCGGACGTTGAGCTGCACGCGCCAATCAATCCCGCGGAAGATCTTTCGACGGTAGCCGAGCCAGAAATCACCGGTGAGTTCCTCCGGGCCGTAGAACGGATTCGCGATGTCGGGAAACTGCGACTGCATCACCGGATCGGTGTCCTTGATCTCGCTCGTGCTCTTGAAACTCGTGTTGGTCGCGACGATTTTTTGCTTCAGCCGTTCTCCCGTCAGGAACGGGTTGCCGATGGCGATCTTTGCCTGCCAGCGCACGGCGGTGCCGACGCTCAGCTTGTTGAAGAAAGAATTTTCGAGGCCGCGCAAATCCTGCGTGGCGACGAAGTTCGCGCGCCACTTGCGCTGCTCCTGGGAGACGGCCCCGTCCCGCGCCACGGTGGCGGCGAGCGGGTTGTTGATCAGAAAATTGTAGCGCTGGCCGATGGTCAAAGCCGGCGGCAGGGCCGGCGAATCGGCGATGGCCAGCAGAT
>JBDSGI010000407.1:0-2566 GCA_039919035.1 Opitutaceae bacterium | reverse complement strand
GTTTGGGCGCGGCGAGCTTGATGCCGAGCGCGCCGGCGATTTCGTAGCCCATGCAGGAGTAGCCGTATTCGGAGTGGTAGTCGGTGGCGGAGTGCGAGCGCCAGAGCTTGTGGATGTCGCCGGGGATACCGCCGGAGGCGTGAATGACGGTGCCGTCGGTGCCGCACGCGCGGTTCACTTCGTCGATGACCTGCGCTTGGGTGAGCGGCACGCCGCGCTTGGGCGCGACGAGTGCGGCGCGCGTGGCGGACCACTTTTCTTTTTCGCGTGCGACCTTGGTGCGATGTGGGGCGGGGGCGCGCCAGCCGGCGAGGGCGCGCGTGAGTTGCGCGAGGATCGCCCGCGCGTCCCCGACGAGCGGGAGGGCGCCGTGCTTGCGGGCGTCGGCGGAGTAAATGTTAATCCCGATGAAACGCACGCGGGGATTCTGGAACTGCGTCTTCGAGGCCGTCGTGAAATCGCTCAGCCGCGTCCCGATGTTGATCACGAGATCGGCTTCGACCGCGAGGGCGTTGGCGGCGGCGGTGCCAGTGACGCCGATGGCGCCGAGGCAGGCGCGGTGCGCGTCGAGCAGCGCGCCCTTGCCGGCTTGCGTGACGCCGACGGGGATACCGGTGGCGTCGCAAAATTTGGCGAGCGCGTCGGTGGCGTCCGAATAGTGCACGCCGCCGCCGGCGACGATGAGCGGGCGCTTGGCGGCGCGAATGGCGGCGACGGCGGCGCGGAGGCTCTCCGTGGGGCACGGCGGGCGCTCGACGGTGAAGACGCGTTTCTCAAAAAAGTGCAGCGGATAGGCGTAGCTCTCGGCCTGCACGTCCTCCGGCATCGCGAGCGTGACGGCGCCGGTCTCCACCGGATCGGCGAGCACGCGCATAGCCTCGGGCAGCGCGGCGAGGAGTTGCTCTGGGCGATTGATGCGGTCCCAGTATTTTGAGACCGGCCGGAAGCAGTCGTTCACGCTCACGTCCTGGCTCGCGGGAAATTCGAGCTGCTGCAGCACCGGTCCGGGGATGCGGTTGGAGAAAATGTCGCCGGGCAGTAGAAGCACGGGCAGACGGTTGACGGTCGCGACGCCCGCGCCGGTGATCATATTAGTCGCGCCGGGGCCGATCGAGCTGGTGCAGGCGTAGGTGCCGAGGCGCCGGCGGGTTTTGGCGAATGCCACCGCAGCGTGGACCATGCCCTGTTCGTTTTTGCACTGGAGGTAGGGCAGCTTACGACCGCCGTGCTCCTCCAATGCCTGGCCGAAGCCGGTGACATTCCCGTGGCCGAAAATTCCCCACACGCCATTGATCAGGCGATGCTCCACGCCGTCGCGCCGGATGTATTGCTGCGGGAGGAAGCGCACGAGCGCGGCGGCCATGTTGAGGGTGACGGTCTTTTTCATGCCAGACTCCGGGGTGAACGATTGGGTAACCGCCGGTAATCTCGCGGGCGCGCGCAGGAACTCCAGCTTAGGTTTGGAAATTGTGCGGTCGGTGCCGGAGAAAATTGCTCGCCTCGGCGCGGGATTGTTGGCCGCGTTGGCGCATGTGCGCCGCCCCAGCCGCCGACTTGTTTTCGCTGATCGGGCGGCGCGCGCTGGTCACGGGAGCCGGACAGGGGATCGGGCTTATGCTGGCTCGCGGGCTGGGTGCCGCCGGCGCGGAGTTGTTCATCAATGATCTCGATCCCGGGAGGCTCGCCGGCGCGGTAAAATCGTTGCGCGCCGAAGGCTTTAATGCCGAGGGCCGGTGCTTCGATGTGACGCTACCAGCCGGGATTGAGTCGGCGCTCGCCGACGTGGGTGGAGAGATCGACATCGTGATCAACAACGCTGGCATCCACCGCCGGGCGCCGCTGGAGGCGATGCCAACCGAGACGTGGCAGGCGGTCATGGACACCAATCTCACCAGCGCGTTTTTTGTCACCCGTGCGGTCGTGCCCGGCATGCTGCGTCGCGGCGCCGGGAAGATTATCAACATCTGCTCGCTCAACGCCGAGATCTCGCGGCCGACCATTGGCAACTACGCGGCGGCGAAGGGCGGATTGAAAATGCTCACCCGCGCCATGGCGGTCGAATGGGCGGGGCGCGGACTCCAGATCAACGGCATCAGCCCCGGCTACATGCGCACCGAGCTGACTGGCGCGCTCACCATAGATCCGGTGTTCGACCGCGCGATCTGCGCTCGCACACCCGCGGGGCGCTGGGGCGAGCCGCGCGAACTGGTCGGGGCGGCGGTGTTTCTCGCGGCCAAGGCCTCCGATTTTGTAAATGGCCAAATCCTCGTCGTGGACGGCGGATTGCTCGCGGCGGTTTGAAACTCCGCTTGGAGATCGGCCTTGACACTATTTCCGACTAAAATGTAAACGATACCATCGTTTGCTGGCCCCACCTTACCCTTCTATGAAAACCCCTCACTTCGAGACTGTGGCAAATGCTGCCCGGCTCTTGTCCCGCTTTGGTTTCGTGACCTCATGCCTAGTCGTGGCGGTGTTGTCCGCCCCGGCCGTGGCGCAGTCCGGCTCTTCCGGGAAAATCACCGGCCGCGTCTTTAATCCCGCGACTCAGCAATACGTGCGCAAC
>JBDSGI010000406.1:0-3808 GCA_039919035.1 Opitutaceae bacterium | reverse complement strand
GAGGCAAAAAGCGCGCGGCCCATTTCGTAAGTGTAGCGCCCGCTCGTCTTGATTTCGAGGCGGCCACCGGTGACCTGGCCCATCACCTGGTAGTTCTCAGCCGATTTGCCGGAGCCCGAGTGGAAGCCGATGCTCGCCGCAAACTGTTTGCACACGCCCCACTGCTTCTCGATCAACGTGCGCAGCGCGGCGTTGTCGGGATAGGGCATGTTTTTCTGAAACCCGAACGCGGGCGCGACGAAGTGAATCTTCATCCCCAGCGCTTCGCAGAGTGCGAGCATGATGGCCGTGGTCTCCGGCGTGGTGAGACCAGGCAGCTCATCGATCGAAAGTTCGCGAAGGTAGGCGCGGCCAACCTCGGTCGTGAAAAGCTTCGCGCGCGCGACGGCGTATTTCTCGTCGCGAGCCTTCATTTTCTGCAACGAAGGCCAGACGTAAGCGAGCAGCTTGGCGAAGTCGGTCTCGTTCAACGTCAGCCCGACCGATCCGACGCGCGCTTTCACTTTGGCCACGATCTCCGCGGGCACGTTGGCCTTGACCCACCCGGCCGCGTCCGCCGGAACGGTGGTGTGCGCCAGCTCGGGCGAAAGATCGAAAGTAATGTAGCTTGCGAGCACGCAACCGGTGACGAGCGCGTCCTCCCGCGAGTCGAACTTTCCGCCGATCGGCTGGTGGTCGGCGTTGAACGACCATGCGATGCCGCGGCGGTGAAAGCCGGTTTTGAGTTTCGCCAGCACGCAGCCGTGGCTCATGCCCTCGACGCTCTGGCCCTGGTGTCCCTCGGGGACGTTTGTGCCGATGAAGGGAAACGGCACCGAGTCGAGTTTTCCCGCGAGCATCACATCGGTGTCGTAAACCAGTTCGCGCGGGATCGAGTTTTGGTTCGCCGTCACACCGAGGCTGAGCGCGCTCATCGCCCAATCGACCGCCGGCCAGTGCAGTGTCGTGAACCGCGCGCCAATCCCGAGGGTGCTTTGGCCAAGTCTTTCCGTCGCCGTCGCAAAGATCGTCGCCGCAGGGTTGTGCTCCTGCACGAGGTTTTTCAGGCGGAGCAGATTGGCAAAGGTCGCGGGAAACGCCTGCGCACCCTCCGCGAGATCGACGCCGTCGTGGAGCGCGTCCGTCTTGCCCTGCAGCCGCCACGCGCAATCGCCGTGGGCGTTTTCAACCAGGGTCCAGGCGCCCGCCTTCGTTTCAAAGCGGCTCTTCGGATAGACCCTGAGCAGCTGGTTTGCCTTCAATTCGTCGTGCAGCGCCGGCCAATCCAAACAGAAGTCGGGACTCACACACGGGTTCGTGACGATGCGCAGATGATGCTCAAGGAGGAAGCGATTGATGGCGGACATGGGCAGTGGAGAAACGCGAAAACAAAGTGGCGCACAATCGCCCGCGCCTGACAAGGCACGATCCAGCCATCAGCGTCAGGCAGCGCTCCTCATCAAACTCACAGCCACTTCGGATCGGTGTCGTCGACGAGCTGCTGGAGGATGTTGAAACGAATCTGGCCGTAGTTGAGCGCGTAGCGCAGCCGGCCGTTGCGGTAGACCCAGGTCGCCGGTGTCCAGCCGACCCGCAGGCCCATGAAGGAGGTCATCTCGGTCTCGGGCCGGCGCGACGGGTTGGGATGCTGCAGGTGCTGGAAATTTTTCTGCGGCCCAAGCCCGAACTTCGCCAACTCGACCGCACCATCACGTTCGTCGCGCACGGTGATAAAGATCACCTTCACCTTCGGGTTGGCTTCGATGAATTTTTTCCACCCGCCGCTCTTCAACTCCATGGCGCAGTTCGGACACCACGGCGCCCAAAAATGCACGATGGTGACCTCGGGCGATTTCACCGCCTCCGCCACCAGCTCCTCGATCGGCAGCCACGCCTCGGCGGCCCGCAGGCCGGGCAGCACACTCAAAACCAAGAGGACGGCGGCACCGAGAAATTTTCTCATGCGCGCACGGTAGCTCCCGCGACGCGGCACGCAATCACGCGCGCGACCATTTTCGGAGTTGCGCACGCCGCGCACCGCACTCTGCTCGGCGCCTTTTCCACCCATGTCCGCTGTCGCCACCCCGGCCACCTCCCAACCCAATCCCGACCACGTCCTCCGCCTCGCGGCTGAGCTGAACATCAAGGTCTACCAAGTCGCGGCCACGGCGCAGCTCTTCGCCGAGGGCGCGACCGTGCCGTTTATCGCGCGCTACCGCAAAGAGGTCACCGGCGAACTCGATGAGGTCCAGGTCCTCGCCATCCGCGACCGCTTGGAGCAGATGAAGGCCATCGACGAGCGCCGCGCCGCGATCCTGTCGTCGCTTAAAGAGCGCAACCTCCTCTCGCCCGCGCTTGAAAAATCCATCAACGCCGCCGACACGCTCGCCGTGCTCGAGGACATCTATCTTCCCTTCCGCCCCAAGAAGCGCACCCGCGCCACCATCGCGAAGGAGAAGGGTCTCGAGCCGCTCTCCGAACTCCTCTGGGCGCAGGACCCGGCCACCGATGCACTCGCCGCCGCCCAAGCCTACGTCGGCAAGGAATACACCGCCGACGACGGCAAGAACGTCGTCTCGAAAGTCGCCTCCGTCGAAGAAGCGTTCGCCGGCGCCCGCGACATCCTCGCTGAGCGCATCAGCGACGACAAAGACGCGCGCGCCAAGCTCCGCGCCGTTTACCAAAAAGACGCCGTCATCTCCTCAAAGGTCCTCACCGGGAAGGAAACCTCGGTCGAAGCCTCGAAGTTCAAAGACTACTTCGAGTGGAGCGAGCCGCTTGCGAAGGCCCCGTCGCACCGCGTGCTCGCCATGCGCCGCGGCGAAAAGGAACTCTTCCTCATGATGCGCGTGCAGCTCCCCGACGAAGCCACCGCCTTCGCCGAGGTGCAGCAGTTGTTCGTAAAGGGCAAAGGTTCCGCCGCCGATCAGGTTGTGCTCGCCACGCAGGATTCCTGCAAGCGCCTCCTCTGCCCTGCGATGGAAACCGAGATGCGCCTCGAATCCAAAAAGCGCGCCGACGAAGCCGGCATCAAGGTGTTCGCCGACAACCTCCGCGAACTCCTCCTCGCCGCCCCGCTCGGCCAGAAAGCCGTCATGGCCATCGACCCCGGCATCCGCACCGGTTGCAAAGTCGTCGTGCTCGATCGCCAGGGCAAACTCATCCACAACGACGTCGTTTTCCCCGACCGCATGGAAGTCGAGGCCAAGGAAAAACTCACCGGCTTCGTGAAGTTCTTTAACGTCGAGGCCGTCGCCATCGGCAACGGCACCGCCGGCCGCGAGACCGAAGCCTTCGTCCGCACGCTCGGCCTCTCACCCGCGATTCCCATCGTGATGGTCAACGAATCCGGCGCCTCGATCTACTTCGCCAGCGACGTCGCCCGCGAAGAATTTCCCGACCATGATCTCACCGTGCGCGGTGCCGTCTCCATCGGCCGCCGCCTCATGGACCCGCTCGCCGAGCTCGTAAAGCTCGACCCGAAGAGCATCGGCGTTGGCCAATACCAGCACGACGTCGATCAGTCCGCGCTCAAGCGCTCGCTCGACGACACCGTCGTCAGCTCCGTCAACGGCGTCGGCGTCGAGCTCAACACCGCTTCGAAACAACTCCTCAGCTACGTCTCCGGGCTCAACGCCGCGACCGCCTCCGCCATCGTCGCCCGCCGCAACGAGCACGGCCCATTCCAGTCCCGCACCGACCTCAAGGACGTCCCGCGCCTCGGTCCGAAGGCCTTCGAGCAGGCCGCCGGCTTTCTCCGCATCCGCGATGCCGCGCACCCGCTCGACGCCAGCGCGGTCCATCCCGAACGCTATCCGCTCGTGGAGAA
>JBDSGI010000405.1:0-2861 GCA_039919035.1 Opitutaceae bacterium | reverse complement strand
GACAACGGTGAGATCATGGTTTTGGAGGTAAAGGTGCGGAGACCTGGGCCGGGCCGAAAAGCGCGTGGCAGGAGTAAAGTGCAACGCCACGATCGGCGATGGCGATGAGGCGGAGGTTGAGCTGGCTCGCGGAGGCGGCGGATAACGGCACCGTGAGCAGGAGCAAAGCGAGAAGGCGGGAATTCATGGGTGCGGCGGCCGTCGGCGATTCCTACTCGGACTTTTTCCTCCCCTTCTTCGGGACTGCGCCGCCTTCGCTCGAGCCCCCGCCCATCGCGGCGTTGAGCAGCGGAGCCTTGGCCGACCACGAGAGCGAGCGATCGAAGAGCTGGCCGTAGTAATCGAAATTATGGCCGCTCACCGCCGAGGTTTTGATGGCGGCGAGTTCGGCGTCATAGAGGCGGCGCATTGTGGCGAATTCCTGCGCGTAACGCGGGTCGGCGGTGAGCAGCGACATTTCGATGCGGTCGCGGCCGACGTGGAAGAGTTCCTCGGTAGGCTTCATGCCATCGCCGGCATAATACCAGTAGATGTATTTCCACTCGCGCGTGACGACGGCGAGCGATTGCGCGGACGCGATGCCCCAGAAATTAAACAACGGGAGCGATTCGCGCACCGCGGCGACGGGACTCGTGAGCAGCGGGAGGAGATTCTTGCCGTCGATTCCGGCGGGCGCGGGCACACCGGAGGCGGCGAAGATGGTCGCGGCCATGTCCACATTGGCCGTGAGCGCGTCGCGGACGGCGCCGGCGTTCTGCTTCGGCAGGCGAGGATCATAGATGATGAGCGGGGACTTCGCGCTTTCCTCATAGGGGATCACTTTGTCGCCGAAGCCGTGGGAGCCGCTGTTATAGCCGTTGTCGGAGGTGAAAATGATGATGGTGTTTTCGGCCAAACCCTGGCGCTCCAGTTCCTCGCGGATCATGCCGACGGCGGCATCGACGCCCGTGACGAGTGCGTAGTAGAGCCGCGCGGTGCCTTCGAAATCGTCCACCCACTCGCGGTAGGCGGTGGCGGCGCGACTGGTGTGAACCTGGGGCGAGAGGTGCCGGCCGTTTTCCACCCCGTAGTTCGCCGGGCGCGCGAAGGGTTTGCCGTCGTAGAGCTTCAGATCGATTGGGTCGGGAGTGAAGGGCATGTGCGGCGCCTTGAAGCTGACGCTCATGCAAAAGGGCTTTCCGTTCGCCTTTGCGGTTTTAAGGAAATCCTGCGCCCAGGCGCCGTAGGCCCGCGAGCAGTGCGGATATTGCGCGGTGTAGCGGGCGATGCCGGGATTCTTCTCGGTTTCATAGAACGTCTGGCCGGGACCGCCGGCCCACATATCGAACTCTTTTTCAAACGCCGCGAACGGCTCGCCCTGCAGCACGAAGCCGATCTTGCCCGCGAAGCCGGTGAAGTAGCCGGCTTGGCGGAGCCGCGTCGCATAGGAGTCGGTCAAGAAGCGCCGCTCCAGATCGCCGTGCTCGAAATTGCAGCCGTGGCGATATTCGTAGAGGCCCGTGAGCACGCAGCATCGGCTGGCCATGCAGATGGCCGTGGTGTTGTAGTGATTGGTGAAGCGCACGCCGTCGCTCGCGAGCCGGTCGAGGTGAGGCGTGATGACGTCCTTGTTTCCATAGCTGCGCACGGCCCCGATGGTCTGGTCGTCGCTGAGGAGGAAAATGATGTTGGGCCGGTCGGCCGCGCTGAGACTACTCGCAGCGGCCAGAAGGCTGAGGAGGAAAAAGAGGCGTCGTTTCATAAATTAAGAAAGGTGAGCGCCGCGCGTCGCCGTGGTGACAACATAGAGCGACGAGGTGGCGGGCATGAAGAGGCGGTTGCGCGCGGTGCCACCGAAGCAGACGTTGGCGCAGGTCTCGGGCAACAAAATCACGCCGAGGCGCGTGCCGTCGGGGGCGAACACCTGCACGCCGTTGACGCCGTCGGGGCCGTGGCCGGCGCTCGCCCAGAGGTTGCCTTCGATATCGACTTGCTGGCCGTCGGGCCCGGCGACGAGCCCGTTGTATTCGATGGTGGCGAAGGGCCGCTTGCGCGCCAGGCGACGGCCATCGACGACATCGAAGACGACGAGCGGCTTCGGCTCGGGCGCGCCGGTGTCGGCCACGTAGAGCCGTTTGAAATCGGGGGAGAAACAAATGCCGTTGGGCTTGGCGAGGGACGCGTCCACGCGCTCCACTGCACCGGAAATCGGATCGATGCGGTAGGTGGCCTCGCGCTGCGGGAGCGCGCCCTTCACGCCGTAGCCGGGATCGGTGAACCAGATGCCGCCGTCGGGATGAACCACGATGTCGTTGGGTGAGTTGAGCGCCTTGCCGTCGGCTTCGCTCGCAAGGACGGTCACGGAGGCGTCGGGTTCGTGGCGCACCACGCGATGGCCGTCCTGCTCGCAGCAGAGCATGCGGCCCTGAAAATCAAACGTGGACCCGTTGGTGTGGCCGGTGGGATGGCGGAAGACGCTCACGTGGCCGTCCTCCTCCAGCCAGCGATATTGGCGGCTGTTGGGCACATCGCTCCACACGAAGTAGCGGCCGGCGATATTCCACGCCGGACCCTCGGACCACGTGGACCCGGTTTGCAGCCGCTCGATCGAAACGGCTTCGGGCATCAGGCGCTGGAAACGCGGATCGAGCGCGATCACCCGCGCGCGGGAATCGGGCAAAGCGCCGAGCGGGAAAATGATTGGGGCGGGTATATCCGCCGCTTGGGTGGTGAGCAGCCCGAGCGCGGCGCCGCCGACGACGGCACCGCAAAACTGGCGGCGGGAGAGCGAGGAGGATTTGTGGGACATGGGGCGGAGTGTCACGTGCAAGCGCGATCGCGCGGTGCGTCTACGATGAAAGCATTGGGGTCGTCGGCAATAC
>JBDSGI010000404.1:0-2798 GCA_039919035.1 Opitutaceae bacterium | reverse complement strand
CGGCGCACGCCGCCGCTGATGGTGAGCGGTCCCGACGTGAAGGAGCCCTGCACGAACGGCGCCTTGCTGGTGTAGTTCATCGGCGGCACCCAGAGACGGTTGGTCAGGGCGAGGCGCTGCTGCGCGGTTTCTTCCATGTAGTCGAAGCCCGGAGTCAGCTCGAGTCCCTTGATCTGGAAAACATCGGTGCCGGCCCAGGAACTCCGCAGGCCCTTCTTCTGGGAGTCGATTTCGGACTGCTCGACCAAGGTTCCCAGCGGAGCGAAGAGGGGATCCTGTTTGTCGGCGCCGCCGAGCTCGGGGACAAACCGCATCCGCTGGCTGGCCTTGTAGACCTGGACGTTCAGCTTTCCGTCGAGAATGGCGTTGTGCCGGTAGGCGAGGGCGTATTGGTCGAAATCGTTGAACACGGACTTATTTCCCGGAGGCCGGCCGCGGATGGCGGAGTCGGTGATACCCCGCGCGCGATCGCCGAGCAATTGGACATAGTTTTCCCGGCCCTCGACATGAAACTGGCTGACCGTGGCGGTGAGGCGCTGGTTGTTCTTGTCGCCGAAGCTATAGCCGCCCTTGACGAAGAGGTTTTGGGAAACGGTGTCGGTGATGGCTCCGCTGGCACCCAGACCTTGGAGACGGCCCTTGGCGTCGTAGGCCATGCCGCGCTGTCCGTAGGCGAGGCCGACGAGCACGTCCTTGTTGCCGTCCTTGAACGCGTAGTTGACGCCGGCGCGCCACGAGAAGCTGTCGCTGTAACCTTGGCCGGACATCTTGGTGCGCACGGTGGTCTCGTGGCCGTTCTTGGTCGGGCTCTTCGAGATGTAGTTGATGATGCCGCCGGCGGCGCCGATGCCCTCGGAGGCCGAGGGCCCGTTGATCACCTCGATCTGTGAGACGATGTCCAGGTCGGTGAAGGTCGCGTTGCGGTTGCCTTCGCGCAGCGGCGTGGTCTGCGAGATGCCGTCGAAGAGGCGGAGGGCGACGCGGCCGCGCAGCGTCTCGCCGGTGTTCTGCATCGCCTGCGTGGTCGGGGCGTAGCCGGGGACCGTCCGGGCCAGCACGGCCGTGGCGTCGTCGGTGAGCGACTGCGTGCGGGAGACTTCCTCCGGGGAAATCAGCGTGACGGCGCCCGGGATCTGGTCGAGCGCCTTGGGCGAACGGTAGCCGGTGGTGACCGTGAAGGCTTCGAGTTTGACGACCTCATCCTTGTCCTTGGCGACCGGGGCCTGCTGGGCGTGCGACGGTGAGGCGAGCAAAAGCAGCGAGATGGGGATCGCTGCGAATGAGGCGAGGCGGGGGAGCGGGGTTTTCATGGGTTTGGAAAAGTCAGGGTTGGGGAGGATCCGCTGCGAGCGAGCCGGTGGCGAGCGGAGCGGTGGGCGTGAGGGGACACGGCGCGCAGGTCATTTGAGCAAACGTTTGCCTTGCCGAAGCTTTTTCTTTTGTCGGTTGTGTCAACGCTTTTGTCTCCCACGTTCACGCCACCTTCCCCATGCCGCGCCCGATGACTTTTCCTGCGAACGCGCGCGCCCACCTCGGCGGAGTCCTGGGGCGCGCCATCGAGGCGAGCCGCGCGGCGCATCTGGCGAAATTCATCACGGGTGATGCGAGCCCGGCCATCGCGCTGTTCCGGCCCGCGTGCGTCGCGTGCAACCATGAAGGCGACTGGTATGGCGAGCACGCGGGCAAGTGGCTGAGCGCCGCGGCGCGCGCCGTCCGCACAGGCGGCCGGACTGGCAGCGGCACGGAACTCGCGGCGAGTGTGCGTCGCGTCGCGGATTTTCTGCTGAGCGTGCAGGAGCCCGACGGCTACCTCGGCACCTACGCGCCCGCGCGGCGGTTCATGTGCCGGCGCGGGGCGGCCCCGCGCACGTGGGACGGCGCGCCGACGTTGCGCACGTGGGACGTGTGGGTTCACGCCTACCTGATCCTCGGATTACTGGAGGCGGCGAAGGCGCTGGACGAGCCGCGATATGTCGAGGCCGCGCGTCGCATCGGCGACCTTTGCTGGAGCGCGTTCACCGAGGGCGGCATCCCGATCACATCGTTGGGAAACCACCACGGCCTCTCCGCGACGGTGCTGCTCGATCCGGCGGTGGAGTTGTATTTTTCGACGAGCGAGAAAAAGTATCTTGAGCTCGCCGAGCTGATTCTGCGGCAGGCAAACGAGGCGCCCGCGCTTGAGTTTCTCCCGCAGGCGCTCGCGGGCACGGACGCGGCGTTCATCGCAACCGGCAAGGCCTACCAGCTCTGCTGGATGCTCACCGGCGTCGCCAAGCTCCATCGCGCCAGCGGCAACGCCGACTACCTGCGCGCCGTGCAACAGCTTTGGGACAACATCCATGCGCGCCATCTCACGCTCGGCGGCGGGCCCTGGGGTGGGGTGGGGCACCGCTCGCGCGAGGTGTTCAACGGGCCGGGCTTCTTCAGTCCCTACGGTTACGTCGAGACTTGCTCGACGCTCGCGTGGATCCAGCTCAGCCGCGAGCTGCTCACGATCACCGGCCAGGCGAAATACGCCGAGGCGATCGAGCAGTCCGCCTACAACGATCTGCTCGGCGCGCAGGCTGCGGATGGCGACAACTGGTGCTACTATTCTTTTCCGAACGGCCGCCGCGTCTTCACGACCTATTGGCGTTGCTGCAAATCCAGCGGCCCGCTCGCGCTCGAGGAATTGCCCGCCATCGCGTGCGGCCTCACTGCCGATGGCGGAATCGCGATCAATCTCTACGGACCGGGCGAGTTTGAGCTGCCCACGCCCTTCGCGGGTCTCGTGCGCATCACGCAACGCACGCGCTATC
>JBDSGI010000403.1:0-9720 GCA_039919035.1 Opitutaceae bacterium | reverse complement strand
GCGCTTTCTCGATCACTACCGCTTCGAAAAGGAGGACCTCGCGGAGCTCTTTGCGCTGGCGCAGCACGAACGGGCCGACTGCCTCGTCACCACGGAAAAGGACGCCGTCCGCATCAGCGAAGACCTGATGTGTCCGTTGCCACTCTACTACCTGCGGCTTGAGATCGAGATTCTCCGGGGCGCTTCGGACTTCGACGAGGCCGTCGGACGGATCTGTTTTCCGCAGAGCGGAACGAGGCCGGGTGTTTAAGTGCGCCGCCTTTCCCCTTGCGGCGCTGTGAGCCTGCGCCGTTATTGCCTCTGCCCATGATCATTGATCCTCGCCTGACACAACTTGCCACCGGTCTCGCGCGCTTTTCCACCTCTCTGGCTAAAGGTGAGCGCGTGCTGATCGATGCCTTCGACGTGCCCGATGCCATGGTGATTGCTCTCGTCCGCGCAACGCGGGCATGTGGTGCCTATCCCTATGTGCAGATTCATCGCGCCCGCGTGTTACGTGAACTTTCGCTCGGGGCGGAGGAGGCTCAGTTTGCGCCGCACGCGGAAATCGAGTTAGCCCGCATGCAAAAGATGGACGCCTACATCGCGCTCCGCGGCTCAGGCAATATTTTCGAGGCGTCGGATGTGCCGTCGGAAAAGGTGCAGCTCGTCTCGCGCCTGATGAAACCGGTGCTCGACTATCGCGTGGGTCAGACGAAGTGGGTGGTGCTGCGCTGGCCGAGCTCTGCGATGGCGCAGCAGGCCGGCATGAGCACAGAAGCGTTCGAGGATTTCTACTTCAAGGTCTGCACATTGGACTACGCGCGCATGACGCCCGGCATGAAGTCCCTGGCCGACCTGATGAAGCAAACCGATCGCGTGCACATCAAAGGCCCCGGCACCGATCTGCGGTTTTCCATCAAGGGGATCGGCGCCCAGCCCTGCGGCGGTCTCCGAAATATTCCCGATGGCGAGGTGTTCTCCTGCCCGGTGAAGGACAGCGTGGAAGGCCACATCCAATACAACGCTCCGACCGTCTACCTCGGCACTTCGTTCGATAATGTCCGGCTCGCCTTCAAGCGCGGCAAGATCGTCGAGGCGACCGCGAACAACACGGCGCGCCTGAACGAAATCCTCGATAGCGATCCCGGCGCGCGCTACATCGGCGAATTCGCGATTGGATTTAACCCGCACATTCTGCAGCCGATGCGCGACATCCTCTTCGATGAAAAGATCGCGGGCTCGATCCACTTCACGCCGGGTCAGGCCTACGAGGGCGTAGGCAACGGTAACAAATCCCAGGTGCACTGGGATCTCGTGACGATTCAGCGGCCCGACTACGGTGGTGGTGAAATCTGGTTCGACGGGAAACTCATCCGCAAGGATGGGATCTTTGTGCCCAAGGCGCTGCACAAGTTGAATCCGGATTATTTGCTCGGGAAGACGAAGTGATGCGCGATTTCATCCAGACGCTGCCGAAAACGGAAACGCACCTGCACATCGAAGGAGCGTTGCCGTATGAGCTGCTGACCACGTGGGACCCGCGCCGCTGGCCGGCCGATCCGGATTTCCGCGCGCGCGGTTATCGCTTCGCGACGTTTCCCGACTTTGAGCGTATTTTGCTGGAGCACGCCCTGCCGTGGTTCACCAGCGCCGAACGCTACCACGAGGCCGCCAAGGTGATCTTTGCGAAGCATGTCGCGCAGAACGTGCGCTACGTTGAGCCGAGTTTTCATTTGCCGGTGACCGGCTTCATCAACGTGCCCGGCCCGGAAATCATCGCGGCCATCCGGGCTGCGGCCCCGCCGGGTCTGGAGGTGAGGGTCTTCACCGGCATGTTGCGCACCGATTTGGGCGGCGACATGCGGAAGACGATTGAGCAGCTGCACACGTGGGAAAACCTTGCGGGTGTGGACCTCCATGGTTTCGAGCAAATGCCGACCCATCCGGACACAGCGGCGATTTGGGCGGGATTGGGAGCCGCCGGGAAAATCACCAAGTGCCATGCCGGCGAGTTCGACGGCGCCGCGCGCGTGCGCGAAGCCATCGAGGTGCTCGGGGTGCGGCGGATTTCACACGGCGTGCGCGCAGTCGAGGATCCGACGGTTGTGCGGCTCGCGGCGGACAACGGCGTGACTTTTGATGTCTGCCCGATCAGCAACGTGCGGCTGCAAGTTGTGCCTGCCATGACGGCCCACCCGATTCGGCGCCTCATGCAGGCTGGCGTCTCCTGCACCGTGAGCACGGATGATCCGTTGTGTTTCGCCAATTCGATTTCCGAAGAATACGAGACACTGACTCAGGAGCTTTCGTTTACCCACGCCGAACTTTCACAGGTAGCGCGCAATGGCTGGGCGGTGGCCGACGTGCCCGCTCCCCTGCGCACAAAAATGATCACGGAAATCGACCGGCTCCTTGCGGCCACGACGGGTGCGAAATCATGACCTCGACTCATACCGTGCCCGAAGGCACGCGCCGGCTGCGGGCGGACAAAGCGCTGGCGCTGGCCTTTCCCGAACACAGCCGCACGGCGTTGCAACGCGCGTTCGATGCCGGGCATGTGACCTTCCGGGGGGTGGCGATCAAGCGCGACTTTGCGGTCGCGGGTGGCGACGTGCTGGATTTTTCCTTTCCCGACACCGTGCCGATGGAGATCAAGGGCGTGGATATCCCGCTCGATGTGCTTTTCGAAGATCGCCACATGCTCGCGATCAACAAAGCGGCGGGGATGGTCGTCCATCCCGGCGCGGCCACGGGGGAAGACACGCTCGTCCATGCGCTTCTCGGGCACTGTGCCGATTCACTTAGCGGCATCGGCGGCGTGGAGCGTCCCGGCATCGTGCACCGCCTCGACCGCGAGACGACGGGGGTGATTGTCGTGGCCAAGACGGACGCCGCGCATCGCGCGCTCGCGGATCAATTCGCCACGCGCAGTCTGAAAAAATTCTACGTCGCGCTCGTTGCCGGAGTGCCGCCGCTGCTCAGCGGCACGATCGACAGCGCTATTTCGCGGCATCCGACCCATCGTCACCGGATGACAATTGGAGAGGGTGGGCGACCGGCGCGCACCTCGTGGGAACGGGGCGAGATTTACGGCGACATCGGGGCGTTGATGCGCTGCCAGATTTTCACGGGGCGCACCCACCAGATTCGCGTCCACCTGAAATCGATCGGCCACCCGATCCTCGGCGATCCGCTTTACGGTTGGAAACCCGATGAACGTCTCACCAAACAGCCCGCGCGTGTGATGCTCCACGCCGAACATCTCGTGCTCACGCATCCGATCAGTGGCAAGGAACTCGACCTGCGGGCACCACTGCCGGCTGATTTCACGGCGATGATTAAAATTCTGAAGGCGGCGGCGAAGCCCGTGAAAAAGGTGGCGGCCCAAAAACCGAACCGTCGGGGCGAAGACAAGGTCGCGAATCGCGGTCTGAGGGTCTGAGTTAGCCGGTGCGGGCCCGCGAAAAAAAATCGCAGCTCTAGTATTCGGGCAATTCGCGCGTCGTAGGGATAACCCCGTCCCCGCCATGCAGGCTTACGAAACCGACATCTGCACTTCTTCCGCGAGAAGGGCGCGGATCGAAATCATCCCGCTCATCGATGTGATTTTTTTCCTGCTCGCGACCTTCGTTTTGTTCACGCTCTCGCTCCAGCGGATGCGAGTGGTGGACGTGACGTTTTCTGTGCCGGGACGCATCGCGCCGGGAGGGGAATCCGACCCAGTGTTCATTCAGGCGGCAGCGGACGGCCTGTGCCACTGGCAACGCGGGAGCGAAGGAGTCGATGAGACGATCACAGCGGCGGAACTCCCGCCGCGGTTGGACCAATATCGACGGGAAACATCCAACCCCCGGGTGCTGGTTCGCAGCGATGGTCACGCGAAACTGGGCGATATCGTGCGGGTGCTCGACGAGGTGCGTCGCTCCGGTATCTCGCAGGTAGCCGTGGAGACCCTGGTTGCGAGGCCGAGAAGCTGAGTGCGACGGGATGCGGGAATCTGTTTGGCGCGAGCGCCTGCGATCGCACAGCGTGAGGCGCACCCCACGAAACCATGCCTGACTACGATCCCAATTTCCTCGGCGTCAATCTGCCGTTGCCCGCGTTTACGCCGGCGCGCGTGGCCGACATCCTCAAATCAAGCGACTTGGCCCAGCACACGCTCGCGACCTATCAGAATTACTCAGTTGTCACGGACAAGCGCTACCGGGCACCGGCCTTCGTGGTGTCGCACATCGACCAGGGGAAATTCCAAAAAACGACTCGCAGCGATCGCTGGCAGATCGATTCGCGCGTCGGGCAGGCGTGGCAGCTCGACAACGCCTACTACCAGAATAACCCCTGGGACAAAGGCCATATGGCCGATCGCGAGACAGCCGCATGGGGGGAGACTCCGCGCGATGCGCAGATTTCGGCGGACGAGACATTTTACTACGCGAATGCCTGCCTCCAGCATAAGAATTTAAACCAAGACGAGTGGCTGGCCTTGGAGCAGTGGATCATGCGGCTGGAGGTGGTGAAAAATAAAAAACTGACGGTGTTCACCGGCCCGGTGTTCGGCGACACGCCCCGGATTGTGACGCCGATCGGTCGGCCCTCAGCCATTGTGCCCGTTGCTTTTTTCAAGGTGATTTGTTTCGTGAACCGGACGTCCGGGCTCCTCGATGTGCGGGCGTTTTTGATTTACCAGGACAACGAAGCGCTGAAGGACATTCTTGGCCGAAAGACCTTCAACTACACGAAGTATCAGGTGACGATCACAGAGATCGAGAAGGTGACCGGCATTCGCTTCGACTACAGAGTATATGATGCCAATCCGCTGCTGTTTCGTCCCAACAGAACGGCGGGACGCAAGCTCAACGTCTGGAGCTTCCCGGAGCGCATCGACATCAACTCGCCGAACGACATCATTCATCCGGGACAAACTCGCGTGCATGTGGCGGACGACGAGATCGAGGTTTATATCGTTGCCGCGCTCGTCAAACCGTCCGCCGGAGCGAAGGAAGAGTGGGTCGCGATTGCGAATTACAAGGGTAAGGCGGTAAAGGTCGACGGGTGGAAGCTAAGCGACCGCGCGGAGCACACCGTTACGCTCAAGGGCACCATCCCGGCCGGCGAAACGCTGGTACTGCAGGGCGCAAAGTTGCGACCGGTCGGGTTGCCCGACACGGCTGGTGTGCTCACCCTGCTCAATGCCGCGGGCGATCGCGTGGATCGCGTCGATTACACCGAGGACGACGTGAAGGCGACGTATCAGAAGAAGCCCCGCGAGAACCTGCCGATTAATTTCCTCACCTATCGGTCTGAGCTGCGGCCTGGCTAGGGTCCAACGGAGTGGGGCTTACTTCCGCCCTAATCTTCCGGGCGAACCACCGGTGGCGTGGATGACTTTGATGCCATGTTGGTTTCTGCCTAGTGGCAGTGTCTGCACTGCCGCAAATGTGAGATGCTTACAGCGGCGGCGGCCCGGCGCGACGGACCTGTTGGAGGGCTTCTTGTGCACCCGGGTAATTGGGGGCGAGGAGAAGGGTTTCCTCAAACTGCTCGATCGCTTGCGCTCGTCTGCCGACCTCGAGCAATGCGCGACCGAAAACGTATCTCATCTCGGGCTGCTCCGGCTGCAGCTCAACGGCGCGGGAAAAATGCGGCACGGCTTCCGCCACGCGGCCGTTCATGGCCAGCACAAGGCCCCACTTGAGTTCGGCGTCGGCGAGGTCGGGCTGCTGGCGTTGGGCTAGTTCGAGTTGCTCCAGCGCGGCGGCCCCGCGCCCGGTGTTGGCGAGAGCCCAGCCAAGGTTCACCCGCGCGAGGGTCAGCCCGGGGTTGATCTCCAGCGCACGCTGGAAAGCCGCGAGGCCGGCGTCGGTCTGGCCGAGCGCCATCAGGGCCGCGCCGAGGGTGTTGTGCGCGGCGGCAAAGCGCGGTTGGAGCCGGAGTGCTTGTTCGAGCAGAGGTCGCGCTTCTTGGGCCCGCCCGAGCCGGTTGAGCACGTTGCCGAGGCTATTGAGGGTTTCCGGAAAATCCGGCTTCTGCTCCAGCGCGCGACGGAGGTGAGGCAGAGCCTCTTCCGGCCGGCCGGCCTCGTCCAGTGCCGTGCCAAGATTGAGCTGCGCTACCCAGCTGGTGGGATTGCGCGTCAGGGTGGTTTCATAAAGCGAGAACACGTCGCGATACATGCCGCTCTGCCGCCAGGTGAGAACACCGAGGAGCAGGAGGATGCCGGCGGCCAGGGCCGGGCCGCTCCATCGAGGCCAGCGCAGGAGCGCAAATCCGCGCGCCGCCGCCGCGGTGAGAAACGCAATCATCCCGAGGTTTGCCAGATACTGGAAGTGATCCGCCACATACGAGAACACGAACGGGTAGACGTTCACGAAGCCGAGCACAGGCACCAGCGTGCCGCCGAACAGCAGCGCGGAGGCGAGCGGCCCACGGTCGCGCCGGCTCCACCATGCCCCGGCGGCGAGTGCCCCCACGATCGTCAACGGGAAAAACCATTGCCATGGGATCGTCGCGTCGATGGCCCAGCGGGGGTAGAAAAAAATTAGGTCGGCCGGCCAGATTAAATTTCCGAAGTAAAACCACATGACGCGGGCGGCGAGGAGGCTTCGCTCCATCAGGCTCAGCGAGAAATCCGCTCCCTTGGCTCCAATCTGCGTGTGTTCGAACCACGCAGTGCCGAGACCGGCGACCGTTCCGAGTAGCAACCATGGCAAAAGCGGCCGCACATCGCCGCGCCACGAAAGCCGCCCGCGCCGCCACCATGCTACGACGAGCAGAGACGCCGGGAGCGTCGCTGTCACGGTCTTCGTCAGCAGCGCAGCGATGAACCAGAGCAGCGCGACCGTGTAGCGCGCGGGTCGCCGGTCTTCTTCGAATCGCAGCCAGGCGAGTGCGGCGGCGAGATAGAACACCGTTGAGAGCGTGTTCTTCTGCTCCGAAATCCATGCGACCGATTCGACCGCCACGGGATGGAGGGCGAAAATCAGCGCCGCCAGCAACGGACCGGGAACCGTCAATCGCCGGAGGATCGCGACGAGCAGGCACGCGGAGGTGACATGCCAGAGCACATTGATGAGGTGGTAGCCGATCGTGGCGTCGCCCCAGATCCGGTGCTCAATCCAGAACGCCGAGTGGAGAAGCGGATAATACTGCTGAGTCGCTCCCACTTCGAACCAGATGCGCAGAAGCCCCGGCCATGACCGCAGGTCCGGGTGCGTGACGTGCCCCGCGTCGTCCCACAAGAAATCACCCCTCAGCGCTGGGAAGTAGGCGGCGAGCGTCGCGATCAGGAGCAGAGAAAATACGACCCCGATTGGCCAGTAACCGGGCGCCGGCGCGGTCGAGGTAACCGCACCGGGCGAGGTTGGGCGCATCGGTCGCTTCATCGTCACGGAATAGCGAACTGTCCACGCCGCTCACGGGCAAGACGTTTGCGGCGCTGGGGGCGGCCACGAGACAGAGTCAGCATCGCGCTCGTGATCAAAAAAAGCCGCCACTCGTGCGAGTGGCGGCGAGACAGTAATCAATTGAGCAACACTACAGATCGAACGACGCGGATAGGATGAACTGTCGCGGGTCGACGATGCGGTAGGCAAGCGGAGTGCCGTCGGGGAAGGCTGCGGTTGCGAGCAAGCCACCGCCGTTTTCCTGCACATTCTTCACATTGAGCTGGAAGGTCGCCCG
Organism: Opitutaceae bacterium; assembly: GCA_039919035.1. Taxonomy (GTDB): domain Bacteria; phylum Verrucomicrobiota; class Verrucomicrobiia; order Opitutales; family Opitutaceae; genus ER46. Next base: position 2,058 of record JBDSGI010000403.1, on the reverse strand, counting down.
CACCTTGTCGCTGAACATCCGGGCTCGATAGCTGAGGAATAGGTCGACGTAGGATTCGGCTTTGGAGTAAATCGGTCGGTTCGGATTGAGCGCGGTGATCGTGGCGGGGAGGGATTGAACGCCATAGAACCCAATTGCACCCTTGTCGGTCCAGCGCAGGGAGCCACCGACGGTCGTGTTCTTGAGGATCTTGTTATCGCTCAAACCAGAAAGCTGATACCTCGTGTTAAATTTTGCTGCGTATTTGCGAACCTGGGGCCGCGGGCGGCCTTCCAATTGGCGATACACGGCGAGGGGTCCGTCCACGAACGTCGTGTAGTTCGTGGCGGCCGAGTTGGTCGCATTGTAGCCGCTGGTGGTGAACGACGAGCCCAGGATATTGCGCCAGAGCAGGTGCCCGGTCGCTCCGACGGGCAGATTGGCGGCGCCCGGAGAGGCCGCCGTGAAGCGCGGGTCCTCGACCTTGTTCCAAATCGGCAGGCGGAGATCGATCCAATCTTGGATCGTCGTGCCGGCGTTTTTGTTAATCGATTCGGTTTTGGTGACGGAAGCGCTGATCGTCCATGCCCGCGAGGGGTTATAGTTGATTTCCAATTCGTCGCCTTGCGCGACGATGTCTTGGGGCGCGGCGAGGTTGCCAGAAGAGATGGAACCCTCCAACCCGTCGATCTGGTCTTGCGTCAGACCCATCGTCTTGGCCACTTCCGCTTTAATCTGGGCGGCGGTGTAGGTGGGGTTGAGCTGGGTGATCCACTCGGTGGAGCGATCCTGCAAGTTCCAGGCGTCGGCGGCGTTGAGGCCATCGGCCCGCAATACTCGCTGGGCGATGGTGTTGATATCGCCGTTACGAATCGCGAGTTGGCTGGTCTGATAGTGAACGTAGCGAACGGAAAGCCGGCCATCGAGCGCCGTCATCCAAAATCCCAAATCCTTGCTGATGCCGGTTTGGTTGGGCAGCGGGCGCAGGAACAGATCGACGGCCGGCCCCGACGCAATGAAGTTATCCGACTTGTTATAGGTGAGGCTGAGGCTGCGGAAGGCTTCGCCCAAGAAGCGGCCAACTCCGCTGCCGCCGCTCGCACTGGCATTCAGAAACTTCAGATCGCGGAGCGGGCGCACCACCACTGAGGCCGTCTTGGTCTTGCCTTCGGCCTTGCGCCAACCGCCGTTCCATTGATCAGACTTGGCGTAGTCGAACGCCCGGAGGTTAGGGGTGAGGGTGGCAAAGGGGGCGTTGTGGTCAAAAACTTGGTCCTGACGCTGCCCAAATGTGGTCACCAACCGGCCGCCTAGAAAGGTGCTCTGCACCACCCCGCCCTCGGTCTTGACGATGTTCTGCGTGGAGGCATTCCCGCCCGAGCCATCTGGACTTGGGGTCCAGCCGACCGTTGTCGGAGCATAGTTGAAAGCGCCCGTATTGCCCCAAACGAAGGGAAGGGTGGCGCCCTGCGGGAAAGCACTCGGGCCATACTGGACCCCGCCCCCCGGCGTGCTGCCGAGGTAGTATTGTTCAAATAGTCGCAGGTAGTTATTACCAGCGGGGTAGGAGTTGCCGCCGGTTGTGCGGTTGGCCAGAGGAATTCCGGCGGCGGCTTGGTCTTGCTGCCATTGCTGGTCGAGCGACGTGGCCGTATTTCGATAGGCATACTGGCGGCTTTGCTTGTCCTTGTATTCGTAGTAGCCAAGGAGCTGTTGGGTGCCGAGCCACTTGGTCCAACCCTTTTCCTGCGAAAAATTGATACGATAGGCCAACTGGGCCCGGGTGGTGTCCCACAGCAGGGGCCTTTCCCGCGCGAATGGCTCGGTCGTCTTGGCGTAGGGTCGGCCGAAATATGGATTGGGGGTGCCGTCGAGATTGAGGAGGTTGGGGTCGGCATGGATTTCGCCGACGGTGCTGTTCACGCTCGCGGGTCCGAAGGGAAGATTTTCCGTCCGTTTGGCATCCTCGCGCATGAAGGTAACTTGCCCGGCCAAGAGGTGTTTTGGCGTGGAGATGAGGATCTGGTCGAGCTGGGCGACGTAGGTGTTCACTTTGTCCCACGCCTTGCCGTTGGACAT
>JBDSGI010000402.1:0-2768 GCA_039919035.1 Opitutaceae bacterium | reverse complement strand
AACGGCGGGCGGCGCTCGCCGCTGGAGCCGGCGGCGTTGTCGTCGAGATTGAGCCACGCGGTGTCGGTTTCGCGCAGGAGTTCCTCGGTCGCGCCAGTGTCGGAGTTGATCGCGAGCAAGCGCTGCTCGGTTTGCCGGCGGTTTTGCACGAGGAGCGTCGGCGTGGCTAACTTCGACCACGTGACGCCCGCGAGGTAGGGAAACGCCTGGTTGTCCCACGCCACGGGCCGGGTCGGATTGCGTCCCGTCCGGTCGATGATCAGGAGCCGCACGACGGCGTTGGGCGTGCCGGCGCGCGGATAGAAAAACTTCGTCGGTGGCACTTCTGGATGCAGCGGGTCGGCCACGTAACGGACCTCGACCGGCGACTCGTCGGTCTCCTGCACGAGGAGAGACAGTGAATCGGGCGACCACCAGAAGCCGCGAGGCCGGGACATCTCTTCCTGCGCGACAAATTCCGCCGTGCCATGCGAGAGTGTCGCTGTCGCTCCGCGCGTGAGGGCGCGCTCTTCGCCCGACTCCAAATCGATCAGGTGCAGCTCGCGATCGGCACCGGCGGCAGCGGCGAACGTGCCGTCTGGCGAAAAACGCGGATCGATCCAGCCGGCGCCGGGCAGGGCGGTGACTTTGAGCGTGGCGCGCTCCACGAGGTAGAGTTTGCCCGAGAGAGTGACCAACAGCCGCGCGCCGTCGGCCGACATCTGAAACGCCGTGAAACCTTTTAGGCTTTGGCGGGCCCGCTCCCGCAGAGCTTTTTCTTCGACGCTCAGTTTCTCCTCTACGCCACCCAGCAACTGCGCCGGCGTGAGCAATTCGCGTTCCCGCTGCGTGGCGAGCTCCAGCTCGTAAAGCTTGAGCGTCGGATCGCGCGGCCCGGAGCGCAGAAAGATCGCGTGCTTGCCGTCGCGCGTGATCCGCGCCGCCACCGGCCGCCCGAGGGTATAATTCCGCGTTTCCGCGAGTTCGCGGAAGTGTTTCAGATTCGCCGAGTCGTCAGAGGCGTGGAGCGAAATCGCAATCGCGAGCACGAGGAGCAAACGACCGGGGAACGTCAGCATGGGCTGAAAGAAGTCTCCCCCGGTTAGAAGTCGAGGCCGGGTGTGTTGTAGGAGGGAGGTGAGGGCACCCCGCCGACAAGTCCGAGCAAAGGCTACTCCCGGACCTTCGAGTCAATTACGACGGTTAAGGGGCCGTCGTTAACGAGGGCAACGTCCATCATGGCCGCGAAGCCTCCGGTGGCGACCGGTCGGCCGAGGGCGGCGGAGGCGAAGCGGTTGAACGCCTCGTAAAGCGGGATCGCGAGGTCGGGGTTGGCGGCGGCGTTGAACGAGGGGCGCGTGCCTTTGCGCGTGCTGGCGAAGAGCGTGAACTGGCTGACGACGAGTAGGCCGCCGGCGAGGTCCACGACGGAGCAGTTCATCTTGCCGGCGTCGTCGGCGAAGATGCGGAGCGCGCAGATTTTTTGCGCGAGCCACTGGGCGTCCGCTTCGATGTCGTCCTGCGCCACGCCGAGCAGCACGAGCAGGCCCGCACCAATCTCGCCGGTGATTTCGGCGTCGACGGTCACATAGGCCGAGGAGACGCGTTGGACGACGGCGCGCATTCGCTTCGCGGTTTAAGAGGAGTAAGAAGTGTAAGAGGTGTAAGGCTCCACGCTGTTTTTCTTACTCCTCCTACACTTCTTATTCCTCCTACACTTTTGAGCGCCGCGCTCAGAGCATTGGCAGGTGCGGCTCGGTCTCCGCCTCGTAGTTCACGCCGGAGAGGCCGAAGCCGAAGAGCTTGAGAAAATCGGTGCGGTAGCCGGCAATATCGGTTTCGGCGGCGAGATTCTCGGTCGTCACGCCTGGCCAAATCGTTTTCACGGCGGCCTGGATGGGCGGGCGCATTTCCCAGTCGTCGATGCGCACGCGGCCGGCTTCGTCGAACTTTGGGGTGTGGCCGTTATACATCTGGGTGGCGAAGAGGCGCTGGATTTGCTCGATACAGCCCTCGTGGGTGCCGGCCGCCTTCATGAGCTTGTAGAGGATCGAAATATACAGCGGGACGACCGGAATGGCGGAGCTGGCTTGGGTGACGAGTGCCTTGTTGACGGAGATGAAGGCGCGGCCGCCGCCGTTGAGCTTGAGCAGCGAGTCGATGTTGCGCGCGGCGCGCTCGAGATCGTTTTTGGCGAGACCGATGGTGCCGTTTTTGTAGATGGCCCAGGTGACCTCGGGTCCGATGTAGGAATACGCGACCGACTGCGCGCCGGGGGCGAGAAGCTTCGCTTCGGAGAGCGCGTTCATCCACAACTCCCAATCCTCGCCGCCCATGACGGCGGTGGTGTCGGCGATTTCCTGCTCGTTAGCCGGTTCGATCGTGACGGTGTTGACGATGCCCTTGTCGGTGTCGACGGTCTTGTTGGTGTAGGACTGGCCGACGGGCTTGAGCACGGATTTGTGCACGGCGCCAGTCTTCGGATGTGTGCGACGAGGAGATGCGAGCGAGTAAACCACGAGATCCACCTGGCCGAGGTCGGCGCGAATGAGATCGAGCGCTTGGCGCTTGATGTCGACGGAGAAGGCGTCGCCGTTGAGATTCTTGGCGTAGAGCCCGGCGGAGTGGGCGGCCTTGGTGAAGGCGATGGTGTTATACCAGCCGGGCGTCGCAGAGCGTCCCTCCTCGGACGGGCGTTCGAAAAAGATTCCCAGCGTCGCCGCGCCCGAGCCGAAGCCGGCCGCGACGCGCGACGCGAGGCCGTAGCCGGTGGAGGAGCCGATCACGAG
>JBDSGI010000401.1:0-5130 GCA_039919035.1 Opitutaceae bacterium | reverse complement strand
GGTCCGGGCCCAGCGGCAACGCGGAAATCTGCATCATACCCGAAAGGGTTTCGCGGCGGGTCGCCGAGAGTGCGCGAATGTTCTGAAGTCGGCTCGCTTTCCCGGCGGGTAGATGGGCGGCGACGAGGTAACGGTAGCGAACCGCCGCCGTGGAGATACCGGCGGCATCGTAGGGTCGCCAATCCAATGAGGAAGCGCTCGTGCCCAAGCCGCGACCGGGCGTGGAATCACCCGGGACATCGAAGACCAGATCGAGCCCGCCGTCACTACCAGGAAAGGCAGCGACACATTGCGCACCGGTCGCGAGCCCGGTCAGAGCGATGGAATCGGTGGAGGAGAACGTCAGCGTGGCGCGGTCGAAGGTGGTGCGGTGGAGGGTGCTTTTCTCCAGCCAGAGACCGTGGATGATGCCATCGCCGGTTTCGAAGATCGTGCCCTTGCCGTCAGGAAACGGCAGGCGCAGCGAGCGCGGGGGCGCGAAGATCGGTGCGTCATTTTCGCCGGTGCGCAGAAAACGAAAGAGGTAAAGGCCGGCCGCGCGCCCGCGCGTCATGACGAAGAGATCGGGCCGCGCGGAGTGGAAGACGCTGGCGGTGCCGAGCACGGTGTGGCTCAGGCCCGGGAGCGAAATCGGGCCGAGGCCGTGCGGCGCGGCCGAGGGCAGTGGGATGAGATCTTCGTCGGGCGTGGCGGCGGCGAATCCCGTCAGCGTGAGCAGCAGCAAGACTGCGCCGCACCGCGGGGCGACGTGCGGGAGATGGAAGTAATTCAAAGGGGTGGGTGCGTCGCCGTTCAGAAGCGGCCGTTAACGCCGAAGCTCACAAACGGGCCGTTGTAAATCGTCCTCGTGCGCGCACCTGTGCCCGTTTGCACGACGCGCTGGGGCTCGTCGAAGAGATTCGAGACATCGAAGAAGAACTCAAGGCTGCGCGGGAGTTTGAGGGAGAAGCCGGCGTTGACAATTCGCCGCTCAAGGCGGTCGGTCTGAAGCTGCGGGGTGGCGTTGAACGAGTTGAGGTTGCGGCCGACGTAGCTCCATTGCGCGTAGGGCGCGATCCAATTGTATTTGTAGCTGAGGCGAACGTTGGCGGTGTGCGGCACAAAGCCCGCGAGCCCGCCCGCGCCGCCGCTGTCCTGGCCGTAGTCACCGGTGGCGCGCAGATGGGTGTAGTTTGCGAGCACGGTCAGGCCGCGCAGCGCGCTGGGCAGGAAAGTGAGCTGCTGCAGATAAGAAAACTCCGCACCATCGACGAGACCGCTGCCGCCGTTCGCATTCGAAATGATGTGGTAGCCGACATACTGGCCCTCAAAGCCGTTGTCCAAACCCGGACTGACGAGCCCGACTTCCTGGCGAAAAACAAAATCGCTGATGTCCTTGCGGAACAGGCCGACCGAGATCAGGCCCACAGGCTTCAGATAATATTCGAGGGAGAGATCGTAGCTGTTCGCGAGTTCCGACTTCAGGGACGGGTTGTCGATCGTGACGGTCTGGCTGGTGTCTGAGACGGAAAACTGCGGCAGCAGGTCATTGACGGGTGGCCGGCCGATGCTCGTGGACCAGCTGGCGCGGCCAATCAGATTGGGCGAGATTGCATACCGAAGATGGACGCTGGGGAAATAATCTTCGGTGCCGCCGCGGCGGGTCCTTGGCGTCTTGCCATATTCTGCGTCCGTGCGCGCGACGGGATCGGCGATGGTTGCGAGGTTGGCGGTCCGGAGGAAGGCCTTGGCGAGCGTGCGCGACTGCTCCCAGCGCACACCGGTGACGAGACCGAGGCGGCCAAACGTCGCCGAGCCCATGACGTAGCCCGCTAGGATTTTCTCCTGCACAAAGCGATAGCCCGCCCGGCGGGAGGATTCCACCTGGTAAGGATCGACCCGCCATTGCGCTGGTTCGTTGTCCAGCGACGCGCTGTATTTTACGGGATCGAAAGCCGGGAGGGCTTGGAGGCCGAGGCGCGGAGAGAGGCCGGGAGCGGAGGCGAACCGCGTGAGGTCGTCGTCACTCCGGCCCGTGGCTGGATTTAAACCTAGCACTCCGTCGGCACCGACATAGGTCGAGTTTCGGGCTCCCGAGTCCTGATCAGATGACTGGCGGGTGGCGAGACCACCGGCGCGGAGCAGAACTTTCTGGCCCGCGATATCCACGTCGCGCTTCACATTGAGTTCGGCGCTGGTCGCCCGGTTGACCGAAATCGCCGAAGTCTGGGCGACGGTCCCGCCCGTGTAGTTGCGCGGATCGAAGATGCTGGGGCCGGTCGTCTGGGTGAACACCGGAAAGTCTGCGCCCCCGGTCTTGTCGATGATCCAGCCGATGTTGGCGATCGCGGCGGTCCAGTTGCGTCGCACGGCGTGATTGCGATAGGCGCCGGTGTCGCGCTGGGCCCTCGTATTGTTGAGGGTGTAGTCGATCCACCACCGGCCGAAATGATGCTCACCGCCGAATTGGAACAGGTTGGTGGTGTCGTCGGCCTCGAACGGCAGCGTGGTGGTGGTGAAGGAGGTGCGCGTCGAGCGAAGGACCTCGGTGCGCAAATCAGTTGAGCCCGGGCGGATGTTGCCGCCGCCGGTAGGCGTGCCGTCGGCGTTGACGCCGGTGGCGAAGGAGCGCCCCGCGGTCGCGACGGTCGCATTGTAGTTCACCTGATAGTTCTGCGGTCGGGCGGTCGTCTGCTCCTGGAAATTGTGCATGAAGTTGAAATAGAACCGTGAACGCTCGTCGTGGCGGAAATCGACCCGCGTGCTGGTCGTGGTCAGCACCCGGTCCTGAATCCCGTCGTTGCGGTCGAGGCCGTAGGAGAAACGCGAGGTCGGTCCGGCCGTGTCGATAGCGGTGTTGATGACCGTGCGCTGGGTGACGTTCTCGTTGTAAACGAAGTTGGCGCTGACCCCCAGATTGGGTTCCTCGCCGAAGACTTTGAACACCTCGCGGTAGCCGAGCTGCACCTGGGGCTGCACCTGCGGAACGGTGCGCCGCGGAGTGTAGTCGAAGAATGTGGGCGACCACTTGCCCCCGGCGCGGAACGTGAGTTCGCGCTTCGCCTTCAGGTTGAGCGTGGATTTCGTTTTGAAATTGATGAGACCGCTGATCGAGTCGGCCGGCTTGTTCGGGGTGAGTGACTTGGTGACCTCGATCTCGTCGAAATTGCTCGCCGTGATGTTGGTGTAGATCGGGGTGCGGTTCATCGCGAGTTGGGAAACCAGCGTCACACCGTCGACGGTCGTCTTGTTCATGCCCGCCGGCAGACCGCGAATGGTTGGGCGGTCGAGATTTCCCTCGTCAGAGGGAATGGAATAAACGCCGGGGAGCCGATTGAGCAGTTCCGCCGGATTATCGTTGGCGAGGACGCCGAGCGCATCCATCGCGATGACGTTCTTCACGCTGTCGGCATTCTTTTGGCGGGTGAGCGAGGCCGCATTGCCCTCGCGCTCGGAGGTGACGACGAATTTGCCCAGCTTCACGAGGTCATCGGTCTTGAGCTTGATGGCCACATTTTGCCGGGCGGCGGTGGTGACGTGCACCGTTTCCATCTGGTCGGGAAATCCGATGTAGGAGACGCGAGCGGTGTAGTCGCCGGGCGCGAGATCGGCAAACGTCGCGACGCCCAGCTCATTGGTCATGTCCTCGCGTCCGGTCGGCGATAGCACGACCCGCGCCTCATTGAGCAGGTAGGCCGAATCGGCGCTCCGGACGGTGATCGCGAGGGTGGCGGAAAAAGCGCGGGGCATGCTGATTCCCAGCAGCGCGGCGGAAAACAGCCGGAGTATCGTGAGAGGGCGAAGGTGTTTCATGGGGAGGAATTTTGGCGCGGCGCAGCCCTGTCCGGGGACGGTGAGGGTCTGGGCCGACGTCCGGCGCCACGCGGGAGACTGACTTTGAGGGGATTGGATTTAAGGGGACAAAAGCACATGACGAACATTGGGGCATCCTCGCGGAAAAGGGATTGGGTGCAGAACTCGACCAAGCCGGGAGCGATCAAAAGCTAAATCGATTTAGGTGCAAGTCGGAATCATGCCTTTCGAAACCGGGTTTTGGTTTTCGCTTGGGTTGCGTGCCACTGGACCGGGCTGGATCCGAGGCTTGCAAGGTTGCCTGATCGCTCGGGTCGGTGATTTTCGTGACGGTCGTGGAAAGGCGTTGCACCGCCGGGTCGCGGTCCGGTCTGCTCGGGCCCAACGCATGATTCCATCTTCGTCCATTACCTTCCTGCCGCCGGACTACTCCGCGATAAAATTGGTCGGCGATTTCGAGGAACTGATCGCTACTCCATTCGGTGATGGGGTGAATGCCCTCTGCTGGCCGCGGACGCTGCCGGGCGATTTCCGCGAGATCGTGGAACGGCTCGCGGTGGGCGAAGGTAGAAAACCCGTCGAACGCCCGCGCCTTGAATCGCTCGATCTGAGCGTGGCGGGTCGCGTGGCCCGGGATATTCTCTTGGACGACCTGCGGTTGCTCCGGGAGTGCGGTCTCGATCCCAGCCTCGATTGCATCCGGCAGTATCCGCGCGACACGGAAGCCGGGCCGATTCCCACCGATGTTTATTCCTTTCATGCCGACAGCGCCCTGGTTCCGGCTGACACTTACCTCTGCACCTATTACGGGGCGGCCTCCGAAGGCTTGCGCAATGATCAGGCGCGGCGGCGCGTCGACGTTCCGGAGACTCGCGCGGCGCTGCTCAGCGTTTTTGGCGACGGGGAGGGCGCGGCTTTCGACGACTATCTCGAGGAAAATTGCTTCAATCTCCATTACGCGCCGCTGCCAGGTGCGCAGCCGTTCTCTTTCGATCCGGGCAATCTCTGGCGGATTGCGTGCGATTATCCCGGAAGTCCGGTTCCGCCCTGCATCCACCGGGCGCCGGAGACGCCACCGGATGGTCCGCCGCGGCTGCTGCTGATCAGTTGAGCCGGCCGCACGGCGCACTCCGACGCATCAGGGACGCGGCGGCGAAGAGGAGACGTCGGTGCGCCAAGCGCTGAGGGCGGCTTGGAGCTCGCGGACGCGGTCGGGTTGGCGGGAGGCGAGATCGGTCTTCTCGCCGAGATCATCGTCGAGGTTGAAGAGCGCGGCGGCCGGGGTGTCTTCGGCTTTTTTCTTGCCCTTGATCGCTTCGGATCGGGCTTGGTTGACGA
>JBDSGI010000400.1:0-2517 GCA_039919035.1 Opitutaceae bacterium | reverse complement strand
GGGCACGAGGGAGCGGTTTCACCAGTGGTGCGATCGCGACATGTATCGCGAGATCAAGGAGCGCCACCACCGCGCGCTTCACGCCATCGCCGGCGAAATCGTCGAGCTCGTCGAGCTCGGCATCGGCGAGGGTCGCGGCGTGCACTCATTGACTGGGTGCAGGACGCCCATCCCATCACCATCGATCCGCTCAAGAGCGCGCTCTACCCGCTGCACCGCACCGCGACCGGCAAGCTTCTGCTCTCGCAGCGGCCCGACTTATGCGAGGGCCTGACCGACCGCCGGCTGCTGGCCGAGATCGAAGAGGCGCGCCACACCGGCATCGCGTGGAATCGCCGCGAATCCGATCCCAACATCACCGCCGTCGCCACGTGGGCGGGGAAACCCTCGGGCATCACGCCGGTGATTTGTGTGAAGTGGCCGTTCTTCCGTTTTACCGAGGCGAAGGCGCGGCTGGCGCTCACCGCGATCCGCCGGCACCTCGGCTAGCTCGCGTGCCGCCCCTGGCCGGCCCGAAATCCGGGCCAGAAAAATCCGTCCGTTATGCGGACAAGTGCGATTCGCCTTTTGACCGCGCCGCCGCGGGCGGCACACTCCGAGGCCTACCCCGATGCATGCCTCCGCGTTTCTCACTTGGATTTACCGCGCGACCTTCACGGTCGCGCTCGCCGTGTTCGCCACGGCTGCTTCCCCCGCTCAATCGATCGCCACCGGCACCGTCGAGGGCCGCGTGCTCAATCTGCGCAACGGCGAATATGTCGAGCGGGCCCGCGTCACGGTCGAGGGCACCGGTCTTGAAACCTTCACCGACGCCAGCGGGCAATACCGCCTCACCAACGTCCCCGCCGGCCCCGCGCGCGTGCGGGTGTTTTTCACGGGGCTCGATGTGCAAACGGAATCGGTGGTCGTCGCCGTCGGCGCCACGGTGCAGCGCGACTTCAATCTGGAGGCCGGCGCGCGCCGGGCTGATCCCCTGCAGGTGGGCGGCGTCGTGAAGCTCGCCGAGTTCGTCGTCGCCACGTCGAAGCAAATGGACGGTGCCGCGATCGCGATTAACGAACAGCGCTTCGCGTCGAACATCAAGAACGTCGTCTCCGCCGACGAGTTCGGCGCGATCACCGACGGCAATGTGGGCGAGTTCTTCAAATACCTTCCGGGCATGAATATTAACGTCGCCGGCGGCGAGGCGCGCCAGTTCACGATGAACGGTGTTCCCGCCGGCAACGTGCCGATCTCCGTCGGCGGCTTCGATCTCGCCGGAGCCTCCGGCTCGAGCACCAATCGCAATGTCCTGCTCGATCAAATTTCGCTCAACAACATCTCGCGCATCGAGGTGCTCCACACGCCCACGCCCGAGTCGCCCGGCATGGCGCTGGCCGGCTCGGTCAACATGGTTCCGCGCAGCGCGTTCGAGCGTTCGCGGCCCGTCTTCAACTACAGCGTCTACCTCCTGATGCGGGACAATCACCGCGAATTGCCCTTCAGGAAGTCGCCGGGCCCGCTGAACAAGAACGCCGCCAAGACCTATCCCGGCTGGGAACTCTCCTACGTTGTGCCCGTGAACAAGCGCTTTGGCTTCACCGTGTCGGCCGGCAACAGCACGCAATTCACGCCCCTCGATTCCGTGCAGACCACGTGGCGCGGCGTCAGCGCCGCCACCAGCGCACCCACGATTGTCAACGGCGTGATCACTAATCCCGGTAATTTCCCCGACACCACTCCCGACCGGCCCTACCTCACCGACTACTCCGTGCGCGACGCCGGCAAGATCAGCCGCCGCTCCTCCGCCGGCACGACGATGGACTACAAGATCATGCGCAACGACACGGTATCGTTTGGGTTCCAATATGCGTTTTCCGACAAGCGGCGGAGCAACCGCACCCTACACTACCAAATCAATCAGGTGCTCCCCGGTGATTTCACCCCGACTTCCACCCGCAGCGCGCCGGGTGGGGCCGAGCTCCGCATGGAAAACGATGCCGACGGAAAGGTGGGCACCACGTGGATGCCCACGCTCGTCTGGCGGCACGACGGCCCGGTGTGGAAATCCGAGTTCGGCGCCGGCTACTCTCACTCGACCAATATTTTCAGCGATATCGACAAGGGCTTTTTCACCACGCCCCTCGCCCGGCGCACGGGCGTGACCGTGGCGTTCGACGACATTTTTTATCTGCGGCCGCGCCGGATCACCGTGACCGCTCCCAACGGCGCACCGGTCGATCCCGGCCTGCTCGACAACTACTCGCTCGCCACCGGCAGCAGCAACCAGCGCCCCTCCTCCGACCTGAAGCGCAGCGCCTACGCCAATCTTCGCCGCGATTTCGTCGTGCGCGACGTGCCCGTCACTCTCAAGGGCGGCCTCGACGTCCGGGAACAAGTCCGCGACCTCCGGGGCAGTGCGCCGTCCTTCGTTTTTGTCGGGGCCGACAAACGCGCCACCACCACTCCCCTCGATCCGCTCGGCAGCGACGACCGGGCCGGCGTGGCCCTGGACGTTTTCAACTCGCAGAACACCGC
>JBDSGI010000399.1:0-4473 GCA_039919035.1 Opitutaceae bacterium | reverse complement strand
TCGGGGCCTTCGTGACCGCGATCCTCTTCACGATTGGCCGTTTCCTGATCGCGCTCTATCTGGGGCATTCCACGGTCGCCTCGACCTACGGCGCCGCGGGCTCGCTCGTGGCGCTGCTGGTGTGGATTTATTATTCCTGCGCGATTCTTTTTTTTGGCGCGGAATTCATCCTGGCCCACCGCTTGGATCGCGGCCTGCCGGTGGAGCCGAAGGAAACGGCCGTCCTCGTGCGCCGCGAAGTGGTCGAGGCGCCTCCTCCCGCCGCCAAATCCCCGCACGGTCTCACCGCTTCTCCGAATCCTTCCGATCCTGCAGAAAAATCGTGATCATCAGCCAGATTGCCCCGGCGGCGGCCGTCATAAAACACAGGATCGCCAGCGTCGGATAGCCGAAAAGCCGCGACCGTGTTTCGATCCGCATGAGCTGCGAAGCGCCGATAATGAGCGCCGCGAGCAAGAGGCCGGTGGTGATGCGATTGGCGATTTTTTGCATGCCGGCCATCACCATCTTTGCGTCCACCGCCTTCACTTTCACCTCCAGCTCGGAGTTGCCGACCGCATCCATGATGCGGTTGAGCCGGAGCGGCAGGTGACTCATGAAGGCCTTCATTTCCAACAGCGAGCTGACCGCGTTGGTCTTCGACATATCCTTGCGCATCCGCTGCGCCATGAGCTCCTCCACGTTGCGGCGCACCGAGGCCGCCGGATCGAAGGAGGGATCGAGGATGCGGCCGACCTCATCCAGCTGGAGCAAGGTCTTGCCCAGCAGGGTGAGTTCGCTCGGCACGAACAAGCCGTTGTCCGAGGCGTTCCGACTCAGCGCAAGCAGGGTTCGCCCGACGTTAAGTTGGCGCAACCCCTGGTCCTGATGCTGCGCGACCAGCTGGCCGATCAGGCGGCGGAACTCCACGGCGTTGAACTCCTCCGTCTTCTCACTCATGTGGATCACGAGGTCGGCCGCGTCGTCACCATTGCCCGTGCTGATGGCGAGGAGCAGCTTCAACAACGTCTCCTGCATCGTCGGCGTCGTCCGGCCGACCATGCCCAGATCCAGCAGGGCGATGCGTCCGTCGTCGGTCACGAACACGTTGCCCGGATGCGGATCGGCGTGGAAGAGGCCGTCGACGAGCACTTGCTTCAAATACGCCTTGAACAATTCCTCCGCGAGCGGCGCCCCCTTCAAGTCGAGCCGCGCGAGCGGGCCCAGCTTGGTAATCTTCCGGCCTTCGATGCGATCCATCGTGAGCACGCAACGCGTGCTGTAGCCGCTCACCGGCTGGGGCACCACGATCAGGGGAAAGTCCTTTAAATTCTCGCCGACCGACACGAGATTCTGTGCCTCGCGCTCATAATTGAGTTCGTGTTGGATCGTCTGGCGAAACTCCTCCAGCACGGATGCGAAACGGTAGCGCCGGCCCACGTCGGTATGCGCGTCGAGAAACCCCGCGATCTGCCCCAGCACCTCAAAATCCTCGGCGATCTGCTTGCGGATATCTGGTCGCTGCACCTTTACCACGACGGCCCGGCCGTCCCGCAACGCCGCGGCATGCACCTGCCCCAGCGACGCGGCCGCAATCGGCACGGGATCGAAATACGAAAACGCCTTCGAAATGCGCACTCCCAGTTCCATCATCACGATCTGCTCCACCTCCTCGGAGGAGAACGGCTTCACGTTGTCTTGCAGGCGAGCGAGCGCCTTGAGGTAGGGTTCCGGCAGCAGGTCGGGCCGGCCGGCGAGCACTTGGCCGAGTTTCACAAAGGTTGAACCCATCGCCTCAAGGTCATTCGCGAGCTGCTCGGGGGACGCGTCGCCCGTGCCCGCCGGCTTGATCTCCTCGGCCGGGACATCCTCTTCGTCGGCGGACATCTTTTGCGCGAGATCGGAACGGCCGTATTTCCACAGGAGGCGGGCGATTTCCTTGTATCGTTTGAGATGGTTGGCGGAAAATTTCATGTCGGCGGGCGGGTCGGACGCAGCGATTGCGGCAGAGCGTGGTAACGCTGACCGCGTTTAGGCCCGGAGGTTCGGGGACCCGGGGAACAAACGGGGCAGATCTGCCATCAACAGAAGCTTCAAACCCTTCCCCGTATGCTCAACTCCCTCAAAGACCATGTCACCAGCAAGGCCGCCCGGCTGTATTGCAACACCCTGCTCGCGCGCTACGGCTCCGTGCAGGAGCTGCGCATCGATTCGGCCCGCCAGAGCATCGAAATCGTCTGCCTGCTTGAGGGAGAATCCGCCCCGATCGCCGTCACGGTCGAAAAATACTAGATCACGCGTGAAGCCGGGGAGAAATTCGTCCATGTCGGAGCCACTCACTGCGCGCGTCCTTGGGTCCAGCATTTCCTCGAAGATCACATTTACGGCCGCAAATTCCCGCTGCCCGCGTGGGCGTCCGCGGCGTTGTAGCCTGTTGCACCCCACTCCGACGTAATTCGGGCTAGCGCGGGAACAGTTTGTCGAGCGCGCCGAGATTTTTCAGCGGGGTCGTTTTTCTCGCGACGACCGATGCGCTGACGATTGGCTTGGGCAGCGGAACGGTTTCGGTCGGCGGCAAGACCGCCCCGCCCTGCATCGAGGCCAGCGCGCGATCCAGTTTCACGGCGGACACCGGTTCGGCGGTGCCGAGTTCCTGCGCGAAGAGGCTCACGCGAAATTCCTCCACGAGCCAACGCAGCGTTTCCCCGCTCCCGCCCGCGCGCTGCTTCACGACCGCGGCCACATAAGGCGCCAGCTGCGCGGCCCGCTCCGCCTCCTTCGCCGGATTCTGCCGCCAGCGTTCGGCACGCAGCTTCATCGCTTTTAGGTAGCGGGGAAAATGCGCCAGCTGCGCGTAGGGCGTCGTCCGCAAAAAATCCGGCGGCAAAAGCCCCGCGAGATCGCGGTCCAGACCAGCAGGGGCGTTGGATTGCACCAGCAACGCTTGCCGCAGCGTCAGGATCTCCCGCAGTTGATCGCAGAAGCGCGGCACAATGCCGCGCAGATCCGCCTTCGCCCGCTCGAACACCGTGGCGAAAACCGTCGCCGTCAGCGGCTCGACTACGCGCCCGCAGACCCACGCCCGAATCGCGTGAAACGCCTGCGCCTGCAATTCCTCCGCCGGCGCCAGCGTCGCGATCAGTGGCCCTAGATTTTTCACCGCCCGCAGGTCGCGCTCCAGCCAGCCGAGATCATTGCTGAGTTGCCGCTCGATCAGCGCAGCGACGCCCCGACGCGTCAGCTCGCGCGCTTCATCGGGGGTCTTCGCGAGGCGTAGCGACACGCCGTCTTTTTCCGTCTGCAAGGCGGGAAAGGCGAAGACGGGCATGCCCGCCTGCTCGGTCACCATCACGCGCTCCGGGATGTCGCCGAACTTCCACGTCGTCTGCGGGGGCGTTTCCCACTTCGTTCGCGCGCGCCGCCACGCCTCCGGCTCGACCCGCGCCACCGTCGCGCTCGCCTCACGTTTCTGGAGGTGCAACGCGGCGCCGATCTCGGTGAGGTCACGGCTGGCGCAGAGTTCTTTCGCGTTCGCATCCACCACCCGCACCCGCACGCGCAGGTGATCGGGGAGCGGCTTTTCCGCCCACACCGCGGGATCAATCGACACGCGGAAACGCTCCGCGATCTGCGCTGCCAGCGCTTGCGTCAGCGATTCGCGCCGGTCGGTGAGCCGATCGCGCGCGGCCACCTGCTCAGCCAAGCTCTTCGCCGTCTCGGCCAGCGGCACGAATCCACGGCGCAGCTCCTTCGGGAGCGCGCGCAGGTAGTGCTCGACCTTCTGTTCGAGGTGGCCGGGCACCGCCCAGTCGAGTGCGGCGGGTGTGAGCGCCTCCGCCTCGCGCACGCTCACCTCGAGCGTCACGCCGTCGTCGGCCTGGCCGGGCTTGTAGGCGTAGTTGAGCGGCAGCGCGCGATTGTCGATCGGCAGCGCTTCGGGAAACGCCTCGGCATCATGCGTGATCGTCTCAGGATCGCGGAGATTTTCCGGCTCCAACATCAGAAAGCGCGGCTCGGCACCGCGCCGCTCGCGCACGAGGTCCACGAGCTCGCCGACGGCCGACACCGGCGTTTTCTCCAAATGCGCCGCGTAGAAGCGATAGGTCGCCTCATCGAGATTGAGGTAGCCGCTGTCACGCGCCCGCGTGAGCGCGTCGGCGAGCTTCTCGCGCACGGCGCGGTTGTGGGTGATGAAATCGAGGGGAAACGCGATCGTGTCGTTCACCAGTCCCTCGCGGATGAAAATCTCCAGCGCGTGCGCCGCGTCGATTTTCCCGTAGCTGACGGCCCGGCTTTCGAGTTCGAGCCCGTAAAGGCGCGTGCGCTGCTTCGCCATGACGCGGCCCTTGTCCACATCCCAAAACGGTTCGCTGTGGCTCAGGCGCACCAGGTGCGTCCCGAGGTCGAGCGCCCACAGCGGATCGAGCCGCGCGCAGGTGCGGGCGAAGAGCCGCGACGTTTCCATGATCTCGGCCGAGATAATCCAGCGAGGGG